>JBBWZU010000439.1:0-5042 GCA_039649225.1 Hyphomicrobiales bacterium
ATCCGCGCTATGCCGGCCAAAAGATCAGCGCCATCGCGTTCGATGCCGGGTTCGGTGATCTGTCGTATTTCAACCGCGCGTTTCGCCGGCGCTATGGCGCTGCGCCCTCGGAAGTGCGCGCCGCCGCAACGTGCGGATTCCAAGCGTGATCCTAGTGCCGCCGCAGGCGGCGCTACACCAGCACGCGCTGGTCACGGTAGGACTTCCCACCACGCGAGCGCGTGACCGTGCCACCGCGCGCCTCGATGACCGGCAACGCGGCCAGCGCGTTCGCCACATGATGCATCGTCGGAAGGTCCGACCAGTCTGCTTTGTGGAAGCGCACCGTGCCGGCGCCCGTCTGGCGCTGCTCGACATGGTTGTCCGGATCGCCGGCCGGCGTGAGCGTGACCTGGCATAAATCCGTTTCGCCCCAAGCGCCCGTGCGCGGCGTATATTTCAGCATCAGGGTGCCGTCCGAAGCCACGCCTTGCGGTTCCTGCTCGGTGTCACGCAACTGCGAAACCTCAAGCTCGAGAAAGCGGAATCCCATCCAGCCCGCCGTACAGATCTGGCCCCCGTTCCACCGGCGTGGCTCCGCGATCTCGGCATAGAGTTTGGGATGTCCGATCTCGTCACGCCCGGTGATGATCGGATCGGCGAGATTCTCCCAGACGACGGCCAGGAACCTGCCGCTGGCCCGGTCCCGGCTGCCCGTAAACGTCGCCGGCCAACTGACCCAGATCATCGTGTAGCCACGCCCCGCGAGCCAGTCGATGTCCGTCATGTGGTGAACTTCGACCGTGACCACAGGCTCGCCGGAGAGCGTGAACCCTTCCGGCAGATGCCGTTCCAGCATCGCGGGATCGGTCAGGAAGCTCGCCGCGACGGAGAGACGTCGTGGACTGCGCTTTGGGTCGGTCACGATATCATCCGGCAACTGGCGCGGTCCGTGCGCGGGTCCGAAATGCGTCGGCATCCGATAGATGCGCCCGGCTTCGAACTGATAGCTCATCGATTGTCTCCCTTGGTAAGCACCGCTATGCGGGAATTTCCCCAAACGTCTTTCCGATCGGCAGTACCGCGTGCCGGATCAGGCGCGAATCCTCGACCGCCGCTTGGCGATGCTTCACCGCTTCGCGATAGACCGGATCGCGGATCATCTCGGCGAAGGCGGCAACGCTCGGATATTCGGCGATGAAGCAGTGATCCCAGCGCTCCTCTGGCGGCCCGATCAACATCAACTCGAACCGGCCCTGCCAGACGATCCGGCCGCCCAGCCGCGCAAACACCAGCCCACTCTCGCGTCCGTAGGCCGCATAGGCCTCCGCGCCGCTCGCCTTGCGGCCGTCCGGATAGACGGCCTCTTTCCTGAGCCGGACCAGATTGAGCATGTGGATCGGGCCTTCGCGATCGTTCTCCTTGAATTGCGCGAAAACCTCCCTGGTCGGATCGATATGACCCATGGCGGCCTCTCCCTTTCCGGCATGCTTCATCTTTGACATGTTTGTCAAAATTGACACAGATGTCAAGAATGAAGTATTGAGCCCCATGGCCGGTACGCGACAGTTCGACGAGGAGGCACTGCTGGAGGCCGCCCTCGAGACCTTCTGGCAGAACGGATTTGCCGCGACATCGATGATCGACGTGGCGGAGGCCACCGGGGTTCAGCGCGGCAGCCTTTACAATGCCTATGGCGACAAGGAGCAGTTGTTCCTGCTCGCCTTCGAGCGCTACTCGGGCCGCTTTCTCGATTCTGTCAGGCAGGCGCTATCGAACCCGGATCCCGCGGTCGCGCTGACGGCCTTGTTCAAGGGGGTCGTCGCCAACATGTCCAAAGGCGGCCCGTCGTCGCGCGGCTGCCTGACGACCAAGACGGCGATCGAATTGCCGCTCGCCGGCAAGGCGATCGAGGCGCGCGTGAAGCGGCTGATCGAGGATTTCACCGCCCTCATTCGCGACGCGCTTTCAACACCGGCCGCGCGGCGGATGCTCAGTTGCGAGCCTGATGTGGCGGCGGACCTTGCGGTCACCTTCACGCGCGGGCTGGCGGTGATGGAGCGCGCCTATCGCAATCCGCGGCACCTGGAAAAGATGTCGGAGCAATTCGTGCGCATCCTGTTGCCAGAAGGCAAGCGCCGCCGCTGATCGCATGACGCATCGCCGCGCCGGCCGCAGTTCATCTTCGCGCCTTGCCGTTGACTCGTTTTTCCGGCAATTATGCCGATAGCGTTGATGGCCCGGCGTGCGTTGAACCGCACCCGTGCGCAGTGCCGCGATCATCCGCCGGAAATTTCAGCCGCTCTGTGAATCACTTCACACGCGCCACGGGCCGCCTGATGGATAACTGGCCTTGGAGCACGCGGCCTGCCGGAGCAAATCGACCCGGCCTGCTGATGGTTCAATCTCGTGCCTTCTCGATCGAGGCCATGGAGCGCTGCCCCTCATCACCGCACGACAGATCAGGGAGAGGCACTTGGAGATCTCTCAGATAAGATATTTCGTGGCATTGTGCAGTGCGCTCAACTTCACCCGCGCAGCCAAGCAATGCAGAGTGTCCCAGCCATCTCTGAGCAACGGCATCAGGGCGCTTGAGCGCGAGTTGGGCGGGCCTCTGTTCGAGCGCTCACCCATCGCTCTGACGCCCTTGGGCCGCCGCTTGCGGCCCCATTTGGAAGCTGTGGTTTTCGGCATTGAGCGGGTCCGCAAGAGCGCCCGCGGTTATCAGCGTCAGCGCGTCCGGCAGCGACCTGCAGAAATTCATTCCCGCGCAGGAGGGGAGGGCCAAATCTCGATATGAGCCGCCCTCGATATGAGCCGCTCTCGATATGAGCCGCTGGCCGAGCGCGATGAACTGGCCTAGCCTTGCCGGGCGGAGTTCATCGTCGGCCAACCAGAAGAGCCGACGGAGCCCACAGGGGAGGAAGCAATATGGCTCACGCCACGGCCGCGGCGCGGCGTGCAACGCACGGCAAGCCATTTTATCACAGTCTCTATGTGCAGGTGCTGACGGCGATCGCCATCGGCATCGCGCTCGGGCACTTCTATCCCGAACTTGGCGAGCAGATGAAGCCGCTGGGCGACGCCTTCATCAAGATGATCAAGATGATCATCGCGCCAATCATCTTCTGTACGGTCGTGCACGGCATCGCGAGCATGCAGGACATGAAGAAGGTCGGCCGTGTCGGCCTCAAGGCGCTGGTCTACTTCGAGGTGCTGACAACGATCGCATTGGTCGTCGGCCTCATCATCGTGAACAGCTTGCAACCCGGTTCGGGCATGAATGTCGACGTCAAGACGCTCGACACCAAGGCGATCCAGGGTTTCGTGGCGAAGTCGAAGGACCAGGGCACGATCCCGTTCCTGATGGAGATCATCCCCAACACGGTCGTCGGAGCATTCGCGTCGGGTGAAATCCTGCAGGTGCTGTTCTTTGCCATCCTGTTCGCATTCGGCCTGCAGGCGCTGGGCGAACGCGGCAAAGCGCTGCTCAACGTGATCGATCAGGCTTCGTATGCGCTGTTCGGCGTGGTCGGAATCATCATGAAGGTCGCACCGATCGGCGCATTCGGCGCGATGGCATTCACGATCGGCAGGTACGGCGTGGCGACGCTGCTATCCCTCGCGCAGCTGATGCTCGCCTTCTACCTGACCTGCATCATTTTCGTCGTGTTCGTGCTCGGCTTTTTCGCCTGGCTGGCGGGGTTCAACATCTTCAAGTTCATCCGCTACATCAAGGAAGAGCTGCTGATCGTGCTCGGCACATCGTCCTCCGAATCCGTGCTGCCACGCATGATCGCCAAGATGGAAAACCTCGGCTGCGAGAAGTCCGTCGTCGGGCTCGTCATCCCGACCGGATATTCGTTCAACCTCGACGGCACGTGCATCTATCTGACCATGGCGGCCCTTTTCCTCGCGCAGGCGACCGGCACCGACCTCAGTCTCACGCAGCAGATCGGCATTGTCGGCATTCTGCTGCTGACCTCCAAGGGCGCGGCCGGTGTGACCGGCTCGGGCTTCATCGTGCTGGCCGCGACGCTTGCGAGCGTCGGCACGATTCCGGTGGCCTCGATCGCGCTCATTCTGGGTGTCGACCGCTTCATGTCGGAAGCGCGCGCGCTGACAAACCTGATCGGCAACGGCGTCGCGACCGTCGTGGTCTCGAAGTGGGAGGACGCCCTCGATGTCGATCGGATGCGCGCGCATCTCAACAACGAGACCGAAACCGAAGCGAACATGCCCGAACAGGTGCTGGTGGACGACGAGATCCAGGCAGCCGGGCCGGCAAGGCCCATGACAACGTGACTATGACGACATGACCCATGACCGCCGCATCAGGAGGTTCGACATGACGAGCGCACTGCTCCGGCTCGCCGCAATCCTGATCGGCGTTTTCGGCTTGCCGGGCACCGGCTGGTCGGGCGAGGCGCATTGGCCTGACACGCTCGTCATCGGCACCGCATCGCCCGGCGGCACCTACTATGCCTATGGCGAGGGACTCGCGCAGTTGCTGACGCGCAAGCTCGGCCTGCCGGTCACCATGCGGGAAACCGACGGGCCGGTGGAAAATTTGAAACTTCTTGAGGCGGGCGAGATTCAGCTCGCATTCGTGACGCTCGGCATCGCGCAGCAGGGGTGGAGCGGCAGCGGAGACTGGACCGGCGGACGCCAATTCCGCAGCACGCGCGCGCTGTTTCCGATGTATGACACGCCGTTCCAGTTCATCGTCACCTCGGATACGGGCGTTCAGTCGGTCGCCGATCTGGCGGGCAAGCGGGTCGGAATCGGACCGCAGGGCGGCACCGGCGGCGTGTATACGCCGCTGCTGTTCCGGGCTATCAAGACCGCCCCGAGTTTCGTCACGGGAAGCTGGGCCGATTTGGCGGCTCAGCTCAGCGCGCGCAAGCTCGACGCCCTGGTCGTGGTCGCGGGCGTTCCGGTTCCCGAGGTCACCGAGCTTGAGAAGAAAGGCAACGTTCGCAACCTGACGCTGACACCGAGCGAAAAGATCGCCGTCCGCCTCGCACTCCCGGAGATCTCGCCGTCGGTCATCGCAGCCGGCA
>JBBWZU010000450.1:0-2996 GCA_039649225.1 Hyphomicrobiales bacterium
ATGATGCAGGTTCTCCCACGCGTCCGCACTCTGGCGGCCATTGTCGTCGCCGCCGCATTGACCGGCACCGTTGCGGTCGCCACATCCACCTCATCAATAGCCCAGGCCGCAAAGACCATGACGACAGCATCGGGACTGCAGATCGCGGACAGCAAAGTCGGCACCGGCGCGACGCCCAAGCCCGGCCAGACCTGCGTCATGCATTACACAGGCTGGCTTTACGAGAATGGCGCCAAGGGCAAGAAGTTCGACTCCTCGGTCGATCGCGGCGAGCCGTTCGAGTTTCCGATCGGCCAGAGGCGCGTCATCGCCGGCTGGGATGAAGGCGTTGCCAGCATGAAGGTCGGCGGCAAGCGCACGCTGATCATTCCGCCCGCGCTCGGCTACGGCGCGCGCGGCGCCGGCGGCGCCATCCCGCCGAATGCCACGCTGATCTTCGAGGTCGAATTGCTTGATGTGAAGGGGTAGGCCATCCCGGCCATCGCCTTCGCTAGCGCGTCGGACTTTCAAATAAAACTCCGTCATGGCCGGGCTTGTCCCGGCCATCCACGTCTTGCTGCCTTCAAGGTCGGCAAGAAAGACGTGGATGCCCGCAACAAGTGCGGGCATGACGGAGCTATTTGAACGTCCTGCGCCCTACCAGCAAAGGTTGCTCACGACCTTGCCGCGTTTGTCCCTGATCACATACGGACATTCCGCGCGCTTGAGCGCGGCCTTGGCATCTTCGTTGCCGAGCGCCACGGCCTTCTCGTAATAAACCTTGGCGGCAGCGGTATCCTTCGGTCCGCCGCGCCCGCTCTGCGCAAAATCCCCCATGCGCTCCAGCGCGCCCGGATGATTTTGCGCCGCCGCCTTCTCGAACAGCGCGCGCGCCGCGACATCGTCCTGCGGCCCGCCGGCGCCATCCGCCATCAACAGTCCGAGCTGATACTGCGCCTCCGCATTCGTCTCCGCGGCACGCGACAGCAGAGCGCGTGCCTTGACGGGATCCGGCGGCGCGCCGCCATTCTTGGCGAGCGCCGCCAGATTGGCGACCGCGCGCGGATTGCCGGCCTCGGCCGCGCGCTCGAGCAGCTTGCGCGCCTGCGCGTCGTCCTTGGCAACGCCCGATCCGTTCGCGAACATCACGGCAAGCTCGACCATCGCGGACGTGCTGCCTTTGTCGGCCGCCTTGCGGTAGGCGGCGATCGCCTCCGGCCCCTGCCGGTTGGCCGCGTAGGCGCGGCCAAGCTGATAGAGCGCGCGGCGCGATCCATTCGACGCCACCTTGCAGAATTTGATCGCCGTCGCGATGTCGGAAGCCAACACCTCGGGCGTGCCTTTGACATCCGCCGGCTTGTCGGGGTCGGCCGGATCCGCGGCGAGCCGGTCGCACAGCACGAGATCGGCCGATTGAGCGTGAGCGGCGGAGTGGATCGAGGCAAGAGCCAGCGCCAGCAAGCCGGCGCTCAGCCCGAGAACGATCAAGGCCATGCCAGGTCGCTTCATCATGATCTGCCGCCGTTCTCGCCGCCTCATCTTGGCTGCAGCAAGTTTACGGCTGTGGAGTTGAGCCATCAAGTTGAGGCGGCGAGCGGGGAGTGCCGCCGCATCACCGTCCGGAGAGCCTCATCACCAGGCTGGTCACGTCCGGACGATCGATATGGAGCGGCCGCTCGCCGGCGGCTCCGACGAATTCCACCAGCTGCCGGCGCGCGTCTTCGGAAAGCGACGCGAACCAGCGGGCGAGCTCGAAGAATCCGGGCTCGTTCGAAAAATACGCCATCTCCATCAGCTTCGATATGTCGCCGATCTCGGTGAGCGCCCCGACGACGATGTCATGGACGGCCGGCGCGTCATCCGCAGTGGCAGCGTCATGCGACGGCTGGGGCATCGCTTTTCTCCCGGATGAGCGGCCGGTGTGGTCCGAGCCGAACCAAGGCCGAGCGCTCCTCCAAACCGCAGGCGCGGCGAATGCCCGCAAGGGCCGGTGGGCTGATGTCGATGGTGCCGGCAACCAGCCATTCGCCATCGTGCACATCCGGCAGACCGAGCGGCCGAACGCGCCAGCCGTAGCCGAGAAATCGCGGCAGCCAGAAGGTATTCATCAGCGCCGAGACGGCCGACAGCCCTTCCTGCAACGCATAGTCGATCATCGATGCCAGAACGATGCTCCCGACGCGGGACGCCTTGTGCTCCTCGCGGCGCTCGGGCGCGACGTAGAAGCGTGTCCATTCGGCGATATCCGGCTGCCGCGGCACGCCACGGATCGAGGCGAAGTGCGCAAACACCTCGCTGAGGAGATGCGGCTCGGTCGTCGGCATCAGCCGCGTGCCGCCCAAAACCTTGTCGCCTTCCAGATAGAGGAGGTGAACCGCCTCCGCGGTATCGAACTGGTCGAGCTCGCGCCCGTCATCGCGCGGCGGCAGGCCGCGCCATTTCAGTTCCTGGACATAGACGCGGTGGCGGAGCCGGTATGACTGCTCGAGCGCGTCCTCGTAGTGACGGCAATTCGCGCTCGTGACGATATGCACGCCGTTCATTCCGACCTCCCAGTCGTGGCCGCCTCCGGGAGATCATGATCGCTGAAAGCCGCATCATCCTTGATCCCCCAAAATGGGGATTGACCGCCGCTACAAGGCAATCTCGCCGCGGCGCAGCGCCGCGACCACGGTCGCGACCTTGTTGGGCGTACCGAATTTGCGCGCCGCGGCCTTGAGATGGGCGACGACGGTCTGGTGCGAGATGCCGAGTATCCGCGAAATTTCCCAGGCCGTCTTGCCGGCCGAGGTCCAGCACAGGACTTCGCGTTCGCGTTTGGTCAGTAGCCGCGGCGGGCACGCGTGCGGGTGGCGCGCCACGGCCGTGGCCTTGGCGTGCGCGTAGATCGACATCAGATGCAGCGCGCGCTTGCCTTGCGGCGAAAGATCGACATGCACGCCGGCCAGGCTGACGACCGACTGAAAGCCCGCCGAGGTATGGATCGGCACGCAGAAGCCGTGCGGCATCCCGGCATC
>JBBWZU010000452.1:0-7791 GCA_039649225.1 Hyphomicrobiales bacterium
TGCCCACCAGGACGTCTGGAACTGGAGGGCGGCGATGAAGTCTCAAAAGCTCACGACCATCATCCTCATCGGCATGGTGCTCGGTATTCTGGTTGGCTGGGGCTGCCACGAGTTGTGGCCCGATCCAAAGACCGCGAAAACCGTCGCCGACTACATCTCGCTCATCACCGACATCTTCCTGCGGCTGATCAAGATGATCATCGCGCCGCTGGTGTTCTCCACGCTGGTGGTCGGGGTCGCGCACATGGGCGACACCAAGGCGGTCGGCCGCATCGGCGGCAAGGCGATGCTGTGGTTCGTCGGCGCCTCGCTGGTCTCGCTGCTCACCGGCATGATCTTGGTCAACATCCTGCGGCCGGGCGACAACCTCAACCTGCCGCTGCCAGATGCCAATGCCACCACCAACCTGAAGGTCGCGGCGCTGAACGTGAAGGACTTCGTCGCGCATCTCGTGCCGCGCTCCGTGGTCGAGGCAATGGCGACCAACGAGATCCTGCAGATCGTGGTGTTCTCGCTGTTCTTCGGCGTCGCCTGCGCGGCGCTCGGCGACAAGGCCAAGGCGCTGGTCGAGGGCATCGACGAGCTCAGCCACGTGATCCTGAAGATCACCGGCTACATCATGGGCCTTGCGCCGCTGGCGGTGTTCGCCGCGATGGCGGCGATCATCACCACCCAGGGCCTCGGCATCCTGGTCACATACGGCAAGTTCGTGCTCGAATTCTACTTCGGGCTTCTCGTGCTGTGGTGCATCCTGGTCGCGGTCGGATTCCTGGTGTTTGGCAATCACGCGTTCCGCCTGGTCAGCCTGGTGCGCGAGCCCTTCCTGCTCGCCTTCTCGACCGCGAGCAGCGAGGCCGCCTATCCGAAGACGATGGAGCAGCTCGCCAAGTTCCCAGTCAGCAAGAAGATCATCAGCTTCGTGCTGCCGATGGGGTATTCGTTCAATCTCGACGGCTCGATGATGTACTGCACCTTCGCGACCATCTTCATCGCGCAGGCCTACAACATCCCGCTGACGCTGACCCAGCAGATCACCATGCTGCTGCTGCTGATGCTCACCTCGAAGGGCATGGCCGGCGTGCCGCGCGCCTCGCTCGTGGTGATCGCGGCGACGCTGTCGACCTTCAACATCCCGGAAGCCGGGCTGCTGCTGATCATCGGCATCGATCAGTTCCTCGACATGGGTCGCTCGGCCACCAATGTCATCGGCAACTCGCTCGCCACCGCCGTGGTGGCGAAGTGGGAAGGCGAGGACGTCACCGAAGAACTGGACGCGCCGCCGCTGCACCCGGTGCCGGCCGCGGCCATCGCGTCATGAGGCGCGCGGTCGGGCTGGCGCGCTGGCTCCTCATCGGCGCCGGTGCGTGCTGGAGCGTGGCCGCGCTCGCACAGGAGCAGCAGCAGGGCGCGGTCGGCGCTCTCACCGGAACGCTGAAGACCGTCAAGGACACGGGCACGATCAAGCTCGGCTATCGCGAAAGCTCGCTGCCGTTCTCCTTCTACAACAAGGTCAAGCAGCCGATCGGCTATTCGGTCGATCTCTGCCGCGAAGTCGTCGAGGACGTTTCGACCGAACTCGGCGGCATCGACATCAAGATCGCCTACGTGCCGGTGACCGCGGCCAACCGCTTCGACAAGGTGAAGTCCGGCGAGGTCGATCTCGAATGCGGCTCGACCACCAGCAACGTGCAGCGCCAGAAGGAGGTCGCATTCTCGCCGACCTTCTTTGTCGCCGGCACCAAGCTGATGGTGCCGAAGGCCTCCGACGTGAAGTCGTATCGCGATCTTGCCGGCAAGACCGTCGTGGTCACGGCAGGCACCACCAACGAGGCGGCGATCAAGGCGCTCTCCGACAAGCAGAAGCTCGGCATCAAGATCGCAACATCGCCGGATCATGCGCAGTCGGTCGCGATGCTGACGTCCGGCGGCGCAGAAGCGTTCGCGACCGACGACGTGCTGCTCTACGGCTTCATCGCGACCGATCCGAAGGCCAAGGACATGAAGGTCGTGGGTGAATTCCTCTCCTACGATCCCTACGGCCTGGTGCTGCGCCACGACGATGCGCAATTCGCCACGCTGGTCGAGCGCACCTTCCAACGCATGGCGTCGGAGCGGCGCCTCGCCGAGCTTTACAACAAATGGTTCCTGCGCCGGCTGCCGACCGGCGAGACCATGAACCTGCCGATCAGCCCGCAGCTCGAGGAATTCTTCCGCGTCATCGGCCAGCCGGATTGATTGCCGATTCGGCTTGTCCTCGCCCTATGCACAAGGCGGGGACGAGCTGGAGCGATTCAATCCTGCAGGGACAGGCATTCGAGCGAGGTTGGGTTCGTTCGGGCCAAAAATAATCTTTGATTGTATTTTATAAATTCTTCTCGCACAATAGTCTTTTGATCCCATTACCGTGACGCCTCCGCCTTCGCGCGCCTGGGCTGGAAACGTGAACTTCCGGGCCCGCCAGCGCTACGAACCATGACGCGCTGGACCGTACGCCAGGCTTCGAGCGCGAACGGCGCTAGACATTCTGCGCGTGGGTGCGCTTATGTGGCCGGAACCACTCCGCACCAACGCCGTTGGAACCTCATGCCCGAAGTCGTCGGTATCGATCATCTGGTCCTGAGCGTCAGCGATCTTGCGCGCTCAAAAGATTTTTACGACAAAGTTTTGGGCTTCCTAGGCTTCAAGCTCAAGCACGACAGCGGCGGATTCGCCGGCTGGAGCAACGGCAAGACACTGTTCTGGATCGCGGCCGCGGACTCGCAAGGCAAGTGGCGTCGCTATCGCAAAGGCGATATCGGCTTTCATCACTATGCGTTCGAGCTGGCGAACCGCAAGGCGGTGGACGACCTCGGCGCGTTCCTCCTCGAGAACAACATGAAGGTCGCGGATCCGCCCGGCATCTATAACGGCGACGACCAATATTATGCGGTGTTCTTCCACGACCCCGACGGCATGCGCCTCGAAGCCATGGTGTACGGCCCGGCGAAGAAACCGGCGGTGAAGAAGCAAGCCAAGAAGCAAGTCGCGAAGAATGTGCCCAAGAAGAAAGATTCGAGGAAGAAAACAGCGAAGAAGCGCGCAAGATAGAAACAAACTCCGTGAAGACGGCTGAACCTCCCGCTCCCACGGCGCGACTAACAAAGACGCGCCAGAACCGAACATGGGCGCCGCGACAGATTTCTGGATACCGCTTGAGATGTGGACCGAACGGCATCCTTTACTACGCGCCTTCGGCGACGTGCTTGCGTTCTGGCTCCTTTTTGGCGGCGTCGCGCTTGCCTCCTACACGTCGCATTTCGCCCAGGAAATCGGATCCACCCTGCTCGGTCTGCTCGCCGTTTTTTTCACCCGCAGCTACGCGGGCGTGATTCTCGCCGTGCGGCTGGACGACCGGCGACCGCCGGAGGCGGAGAAACTCCCGAACGCGGCGCTGACGATCTACGTGCTGATCGGGCTCTCGCTCGTTGTCGCGATCGCCGCCCAGGGCGCGCGCTACACCAACGCCGCGATCCTGGCGTTCGTTGCATTAGCCGGTGGATGCCGCGTGCTCTTCTCCGCCTGGACGCGGCAGATCAAGCCCGAGACGCCCAAGGCCGGGGACATCGTCTACAACTGGTTCGACTCTCTCGTGGTTGGACACTTCGCATTCCTGTTCGGCGGGGTGGTGCTTGCCGCGTATACCTCCGGCTTCGCCGGGCTGATCATCTCCGCCCTGCTCGGCTGGCTCGCGGTTTTTTTCGCCCGCTGTTACGTGCGCGCGATCCCGCCCACGCAGCGCCTGATCGACAGGCTGCGACCGCCGGCCCACGAGGCCGAAAAGAGCGACTTACTCCCGGCCTGGGCATTGGCGACCTACGCGGTGATCGGGCTTGCGCTTGTTGCGGCGATCATCGCCCAGGGAGGAGCGTATGACACCGCGCCCTTGGTGTTTGTCGCATGGACGTCCGGGTGCCGCGTGCTCGACTATCTCTGGAAGCGGCAGACCGACCCCGAGACTCCCAACGCTTTGGACGCCTTCAATGATCGGCTCGATACTCTGGTGGCCGGGCATGAGGCGATCTTCGGCATCCTCTGTGCCCTGTTCGGCTTCGTGCTGCTGTCCGGCGGCGTCGCGGTCTATGCGTGGCAGTCTGGCGTAACGCTAATCACCGCGGAAATCTGCGGAGCCGCGTGCCAGAGCACGCCGGGCTTTACGATCGCGGCGGCGGCCGCCTGCGGCGCGGCGGCCATTCTCTTCGTCGCGCTCTACACGCGGGCGACGCTCGCGGCGCAGCGCGTTTTCATCGATCCGTGGCAATACGTCCGGCCCGAGCCGAAACCGGAAAGCGCGGCCAAATGGGTCGTCGCGGTGCATGTTCTGCTCGGTTTCGTTCTCTTGTTCGTCATGACAGGCGTTGGACAAATGCAAATCCCCCACAAGCTGCAAGTCGACGGCGATGGACCCGAAGGCGCCGGACTCCTCCTCGGATGGTGGATTGGCGGGCGCATCGTGCTGGGATTTTTCTGGGCACGGTGGCGGCGCGGCGAAACTGTCGTGCGCCGAATCGCCACGCCACGCGCGAGTTGAACGCCATGACGATCCGTTTGCTCGCATTGGCCGCCGCGGCCTACATGTCGATCGCACAGGCGCACGCGCAGTCCGCCCTTCCGGCGCGCGTGACGTTTCCGAGCAACGACGGCAAGACCACGCTCGTCGGCTATCTCTATCTCCCGCAAGGAGCGCATGCGGCACGCGCGCCCGCCGTCGTGATGATGCACGGCCGCGCCGGCGCCTATTCGACCAAGGCGAACGGCGTCTACGACGCCGCGACGCTGTCACAGCGCCATCAGGCATGGGGCGAGCTATGGGCCACGCAAGGCTATGTGGCGTTGCTGGTCGACGGGTTCGGCCCGCGTGGCTACGCGCAAGGCTTTCCGCGCCACAGCTATGACAGCCGGCCGGAGGAACTGAACGAAGTCACGGTGCGGCCGCTCGACGCCTATGGGGCGCTCGCGTTCCTGCGTGCACGCCCGGATGTCGACGGCACGCGCGTCGGCCTGCAAGGCTGGTCGAACGGCGGCAGCGCGACGCTCGCCGCGATGGCGGCCGCGCCGAACAAGAACGGCTTTACGGCCGCGCTGGCGTTCTATCCGGCCTGCGGCCTGCATGGACAGTTCGAAGGCGGCTACAAGCCCTATGCGCCCACCCGCGTCCTCATGGGCACAGCCGACGAAGAGGTCTCGCCGAAGCGCTGCAAGGCGCTGGTCGACGCCAGCAACGCGGCCGGCGGCGATATCACCATCCGGCTTTATCCCGGCGCGACGCATTCGTTCGACGATCCGGGCGCCAAGCGTCAGAAGGTCGAGGCGAATGCCGAGGCGACCGACGATGCGGTCGAGCGCGCGCTAAAATTCTTCGCCGCGCAACTTTCAGCGCGCGAGAAATAGCTAGCGGCGGAAATCCAGTCGCCCGCCGGTCCAGCGCCCATCGATACGCTGATGGCTCACGATCAACCCGATCCAGGGGCGCGTGATCTTCGGATCGGTCAGATTGATGTATTTGCCGGTGAGCCGCGCGCCCGCCCGCAAAGCATCGATCAGCCCGCGGCGCGCGCCGTGATCCCATGTGAAAAGAAGAAAGACGCGTGTCCCGGAGAGCCGCGCTTCGGCCAGGCCCTGCTTCCATGCGCCGGCGGTATCACCCGGAATCGTCGGATCGGCGCCGCCGTTCCAGCGGCTCGACCAATTTCCCGCGATCGTATCATATTGGCCGCTTCCGCCCAGGGTACCCCAGGCGGCGGCATTGTCGTCGGCACGCGCATCAAGCGTCGCAGTCGCCGCGAAGGCCTGCACCTCGGCGTCGTTCGGATCGGGAACGTCCATCACGTCGAACGGATTGCGGACCGCGCGGCCCGATGTGCCGTATCGAGATGCTTCGCTCGCAAATGCCATCGCGGCTCTCCCATTGCGTCGCGGCTGCGCGACCTCACTGGGACCAAGTTGGCAATTCGAATGGCGCACCGACACCCGATTTCCGCAAGCGGCGGCAACCGGTAGCCAGCTACTCAGTAACCGAGACCGATCCGGCCGCGTCCCGCGAGCCCGTCCAGGTCGGAGCGTCCGGCCATCGGCATCACGGTCTCGTCGAGAACACGCAGGTACGGCAGGCTGACCCGCGCGGACTTCGGCTGCGAGCGCCACCCGCTGCTGTCCACCACGCTCCGTTCAACCGTCTGCTTCAGAGTTTTCTTACGCATGATCGCCTCCATTTGTTGATGGAGCATCTTTGCGCGGACCTGCGGCGCCGGATGTGACCCGCGTCACGCTTGAGCCGATTATCAGGGGTGTACCTTGTCCGCGCGCACTGGCCGTTCCTCCAGCCGCCCGGCGGGTCGAGCCGATAGGACAGCTCGCGGGGGGCAGTCCAGGCGCTAGGCTCGCGGCGATATGACAGGAATTTCAAATTCACCGCACTCGCCAACAAGGCACTACAGATTTTGGAGAATTTGGTACATTCGCGCGGTAGTGCCCGGGCACGGACGTTGTGGAAGGAAAAGCGGCTCCCCATGAATCGCCTGGCGCTGGTTTTCGCGGTCGCGGTGGGATTGACCGCCGGCATGGGCACGGCATTGGCCGAGAAGCGCGTCGCGCTTGTCGTCGGCAATTCGAGCTACACCAGCACCGCGCCGCTGCGCACGCCGGCCAACGACGCCGCCGACGTCGCAAGCGCGCTCGATCGCCTCGGCTTCGACGTCATCCGCGGGATCGACCTCGACTACGCAGGGATGCGCGAGAAGGTGAAATCGTTTTCCGAGCGCCTGACCGGAGCCGATGTCGGGCTGTTCTACTATGGCGGCCACGGCATCCAGGTTTCCGGAAAGAACTATCTGGTGCCGATCGACGCCAAGCTCAGTGCCGCGTCCGACCTCGATTTCATTGCCATGGACCTCGACGTCGTGCTGCGCAACATGGAGCGGGAAACGCCGACCAACATCGTGTTTCTCGACGCCTGCCGCGACAATCCGCTGGTCGCCAACCTCGCCAAGTCGATGGGAACGCGCTCAAGCACGATCACGCGCGGCCTTGCGCGCGTCGAATCGGGCGTCGGCACGCTGATCGCCTTCGCGACCCAGCCCGGCAATGTCGCGCTGGACGGCACCGGCCGGAACAGTCCGTTTGCGGCCGCGCTGCTCAAGGTCATCGAGCGACCGGGTGTTCCGATCAGCGACGTCATGATTTCGGTTCGCCGCGATGTGCTGCGCGACACCGAAAACCGGCAGGTGCCGTGGGATCACTCCTCGCTGACCGGCCAGTTCTATTTCGCCGCATCTGCGCCGGTAGCTCCTGCCCCAGTCGCTACCGCCGCGCTCGCCGCCAAGGCGACGACGGCGGACCTGGTGCAGCCCAATCTGGAATTGGCGTTCTGGGATTCCATCAAGAACGAGAAAAACCCTCGGCTCTTCGAGGCCTACCTGAACCGCTATCCGAACGGCACGTTCGCGGAGATCGCCCAGGTCGTGCTGCAGGACGTCAAGGTCGCGGCACTGCAGGCGGCCGATGTGACCGGAGACAAGCTCGCCATCACGGAGCCAGCTTTGGTGCGGGAAGCGCGCGAGCGCCTCTATGAGCTGAATTTCGATCCGGGTCCGTTCGACGGTCCGGTTGGTGAACCGGCGCGCCGGGCAGTCCGCGAATTTCAGCAGATGAGCAACCTGTCGCCGGATGGGGCGATGTCGCAAGGATTGCTGCGGCGCTTGCGCGAGGCCGGCAAGCTCAAGCCATGGGGCGCCATCGTCTATGCGCGCAAAATGG
>JBBWZU010000455.1:0-3292 GCA_039649225.1 Hyphomicrobiales bacterium
AAGGACGCCTCCTCGATCAAACGCGGGCTGGTGTCCGGCGCCGCGCTGCCGGCTTCGCTGCGCGCGGAGCTTCTCGGCCGCGGCATCGCCGTCAAGCAAACCTACGCGGTCGCCGAGACCGGCGTGATTTCCTACGAGAGCGACGCGCTTGAGGGCATGATCGTCAACGAGGACATGATCGTCGAGATCGTGCGTCCCGGCACCGGCGACCCGGTCGCCGAGGGTGAGGTCGGCGAGGTGGTCGTCACCTCGTTCAATCCGGACTATCCGATGATCCGCCTTGCGACCGGCGACATGTCCGCCGTGCTGGCGGGCCAGTCGCCCTGCGGATGCACCAATACGCGCATCAAGGGCTGGATGGGTCGGGCCGATCAGACCGCGAAGGTGAAGGGCATGTTCGTGCGCCCCGAGCAGGTCGCCGAAATTACCAAGCGGCACCCGGAACTTGTCCGTGTGCGCCTCGTCGTGTCGCGCGAAAACGAGCAGGACGCAATGACATTGATGGCGGAGTGCGCAACGCCGAGCGATGGATTTGAGCAGACGATCGCCGAGACGCTGCAATCGGTCTCGAAACTCAAGGGCGCCGTGAAGCTCGTGGCGCCGGGATCTTTGCCGAATGACGGCAAGGTGATCGCCGATGAGCGGCCGGTGGGCTAGCCGACCGGCAAACACGACCGGCCCGGTGCCGTATCGGGAGGGTGGGAGAAAGTTTGGGTTTCCGGTAGAAGATCCTGGTTTTTACCTAGGGGCATGCTGGTTCTTATGCAGAAATAATGATGTGCGCTTCGAAATCGAGGTCGCACCAGCGGTTTAATTAATTGTCGTCCGCACTTTTTAGCTGCGATAGCGGTGGAATTCAGGCCGACAATGCCGGCATTCGAGTTCATCCCGAATACTCTCATACCGAAGCGTGCGACGGCCGCGATAATTACCGCATATTTTAGTAATTAATCTCATTTACCTTCACGTCGAATGCGTGCCGGGTTTGGCATCGTGGGGTAACGACGGCCATTCCATGTCACACTCGGAGGAAGGTGAAAATTATTGGCCGGGCTACGTCGATGCGTTGACGTCGATGGTCCAGGTGCTGGCATTCGTCATGATGATGCTGGCGTTGGCGGTATTCGTGCTCTCGCAAAGCGTTTCGAAAAAAGCCGTCGAAACCATCGCAAAGGCGGTCAATGCCGAGGTGAAGCCGAACTCCGACCTCAAGCAGATGACGCAGGCGGTGATGGACCAGCTTCAACGAATGAAGCCGGCGGATTCTCGGACCGAAGACAACAAGCCCCCTCCCGACGCTGCAAGCGATTCCCGCGCCGAGAAACCCGCGGGCATGCGCTTTATCGGCACGCGATCGCGAGACGGTCAGGCGCCCGATCAGACGCCGTCCGACGCTCCGCGCATGACGGTGAGCTTCGAGGACCGCGGCTTCAAGTTTGCGCCGGAAAACGCGCAGTCGCTGACCGGATTTATCGGCGACAACAAGGTCGTCGACGGGACGCAGACTGTCATCATCAACGCGTATTCCTATTCGGGAGACGGCGCTCTCTCGGAGGCCAGACGCCTCGCCTACTATCGGGCCATGACAACCCGCAAGCAGCTGGTCGACGACAGAGTGCAGCCGAGCCGCATCCGCATCAATGTTCAGGACACCACCGACAAGGAAAAGGGCTCGACTGTCGAAGTGATAGTCACCGGCAACGGCGCCCGCTGATTGAGGAGTGCGAGACGCCTGCGGGCGCCCGCCAAAGGACACGCTGATGGAAAAGCAGATTGCGGTTATCCGCTACAAGATGATCGGGCTGATCGTCCTCATCGCGCTGGGCAGCGCATGGCAATGGGACTTCATCGAAGAAGGCGTGATGTCGCACGTCTACACGACGGGCTCGATCCTGAGTGCGTTCGCGTTCGCGATCGTCATGGCTTTCGTTTTCGTATTCAAACTGAAAAACGAAGTCGTTGCGTTCAATGCCCTGAAGGAGATGTGGGACGACATCCGTGTCGGCCCGGATGAACAGGCCAAGGATCCGCTTTGGCGTCACTATCGTTGTTCGCGACCGGGCCGGCTTTTCAAGCGTCCCCGCCTGCTTGGCCACGCCTATGACCTCGTCACCGAGGAACTCGCGCGCACAAAGAAAATCCGCCTTTCCGTCGAGACGATGAACACGCTGGTTCATAAAATCAGCCAGACGATTGACGACGAGAAATCGCTGCTCGGCTACATGTCCGGCCTGCTGGTGTTCATGGGCCTGATTGGAACGTTCATCGGCCTTCTGCACATGGTCGGGTCGATGGGCGGCATCATCGGTACGCTCGCGAGTTCATCGGGCGGAGCCGACCCTGACGCATTCTCGAAATTGTTGGGCGCACTGCAGGAACCGCTCAAAGGTATGGCGTCCGGCTTCGCGGCGTCATTGTTCGGGCTGTTCAGTTCGCTCGTCGTCGGCCTGCTCGCCCGCTTCGCCGGACAGGCAGCCGGCGTGTTGAAACACGAGTTCGAGTCATGGCTGGCCGGCGTCGTTCAGATCGGCGGCGAGGAAGATGAAGCCGTTCAAGGAGACGCCAACGGGAAGGCCATCAAGGGGCCGGGACTATTGCGGGACGCGTCTCTGATCCAGACCATCGGCGGCATCCTTGCAGATTACTCCAGGGTCGCGGCCAGTTTTGAACAGTCGGTCCGATTGCTGAATGACATACAGGCCGGGCAGCAGCACCAGACGGAGCTGATAGGCCACCTCGCGCAAGGCTTCTCGCGTTTTGGTTCCGGCCTCGAGATCCTCACGGACGGCGTATCGAAGACCGTGACGACGGAGCTGGCGGCCACGCGTGCCCTGATCCAGGACATGGAGCACGCGCATTCGGCGAATCTCCGTCTGCTGTCTAACAATCATGCGCAAACGGCAGTCCAGATTGCCGCGGCGATCGAACAAAGTGCCGCGCTGGTCGAACGCATGCCTCCGCAGGTCGCTGCCGACATCGAGGCAAGGATCGACAATGTGGTCCGGGAAGCCATGCGTCCGATGGGGCTGACGGTCGCCCAGCAAATGCACCGGATCGAGGGAGCTTTTTCGCAGCTTTCGGCAGAGCGCCACGGCGATCCCTTGGTGGCGGTGGACGAACATGGCGTCGCGTCGTCATCCGGCGAGCCCAAAGGGTCCACGAGGAGCCTGGAAGAGCGGATTTCAGAGCGTTTGGATCGCCTCGACCAGAATGTCGGAGCTGCCTTTTCGGCCTATTCAGGCGTTCTGAAATTGGCCGTTGCCGCGCTGGACAAACATGGCGCGGGCGCAAG
>JBBWZU010000066.1:0-9265 GCA_039649225.1 Hyphomicrobiales bacterium
GCGGCGGAAATCAGTCGAATTCTCTGCATCTGGCCCCTCCCTGGCAGCGTCACATTCATAGCCAAATTGGCACGAAATTGCGACCGGAACCGGACACACAGCAACACGTTGTGAATTGGCGTTACGGCATTGCAACAGCGATGCATTGCGGCATCACTGCCACGACAAACGCGATCGCAGGGCGGGCGCGGCGCGCTCAATGCGGACCTTCCCAATCGCCACACGCGGCGCCGTTTCGGATCGGCGCTGTGCTGGCTGCCGCTATGGATGAACCGCCAGTATCAGCCGATCCCCGCCGCCTGTTAAATCTGTCCCGCCACATCGCAGCAAAAGACCCACCCATGCCCTTCTATCTCTCCTCTCCATACCTTATGCCGATCGGCCTGCTGATCTGTTCCAACGTATTCATGACCTTCGCCTGGTACGGTCATCTCAAGTTCAAGGCGGTGCCGCTGTGGGGCGTCATCCTGGCGAGCTGGGCGATCGCATTCGTCGAATACTGCTTTGCGGTGCCGGCCAATCGCTACGGCAACGCGGTCTATTCGGCGGCACAGCTCAAGACCATGCAGGAGGTGATCACGCTGCTGGTCTTCTCGGGGTTCTCGCTCGCCTATCTCAAGGAGCCGATCTCGTGGAATCATCTGGTCGGCTTCGCGCTGATTTCGGCTGGCGCTTTCTTCATCTTTCAGAAATGGTAGCGCCGCCGGTTTCTGATTGAGGTTGGGAAAGAGCATGGCGAACCATCGGCTCGATGCCGCGCCGGAGACGGTGCACTGGGGTTTCTTCGACGCGGGGCTCAAGCCGTTGCTGACTGTCGAGAGCGGTGAGACGGTCACCATCTCGACCGTGTCCGGCATGGCCAGCCAGATGCCGCCGTCGCCATACGTGATCCCCAAGGTGCTGCCCGCGATCCACGCCAATGTGCCGCAGAAGCTGCCCGGCCACATGTGCACCGGTCCTGTTGCGGTGAAGGGCGCCAAAAAGGGCCAGGTGCTGGAAGTCCGCATCAAGGACATCCAGCTTCACTACGATTGGGGTTACAACATGATCCGGCCGCTTAGCGGCGCGCTGCCGGACGATTTCGACACGCCGACGCTGATCCACATCCCGCTCGACAAGCAGAAGAACAGCGCCAAGCTGCCATGGGGGCTCGAGCTGCCGCTCGCGCCGTTCTTCGGCGTGATGGCGGTGGCGCCGCCGCCTGCCTGGGGCATGATCTCGACGCTGCCGCCGCGGCGCAATGGCGGCAATCTCGACAACAAGGAACTGGTCGCCGGCACCACGCTCTATCTGCCGATCCATGTCGACGGCGCGTTGTTCTCGGTCGGCGACGGCCACGGCGCGCAGGGCGATGGCGAAGTCTGCATCACGGCGATCGAGACCGGGTTGATCGGCACGTTCGAGTTGCGCGTGCGCCCCGACATGGCGCTCGAATGGCCGCTCGCCGAGACCGCGACGCACATGATCACGATGGCGTTCGATCCCGATCTCGACGACTGCGTGGTGATTGCGCTCCGCCAGATGATCGACCTCATCGTGAAGCGCGCCGGCATTACGCGCGAGCAGGCCTATACATTGTGCAGTCTTGCCGCCGACCTGCGCGTCACGCAGGTGGTCAACGGCAACAAAGGCATCCACGTGATGCTGGATAAGAAGTATTTGGCAAAGCAGTAGCGCTTGCGCACCGAATCCGCTGGTCCCCCACTGCCCGTCGAAAGACGGGCGTGAACGCCCTTTTGAAATGGGGGAGGGTTCAGGCTGACGACGCGCGCTACGACGAACGCTTCGTCACCAGCACCGGATCTTCGCGATAAACCGCCGGGAAGATGCGCTTGAGGTTCTCGATCTTCGGCAGATCGTTGAAGACGATGTAGGGCTGCCGCGGATTGAGCGTCAGATAGTCCTGATGATAGGCCTCCGCCGGATAGAACGGCTTGGCGCCTTCGATCTTGGTGGCGATCGTCTTGTCGAACGCCTTCGCCTGGTTGAGCTGCGCGATATAGGCCTCAGCGACCTTCGCCTGCTCGGGTGAGGCCGGGAAGATCGCCGAGCGATATTGCGTGCCTGAGTCCGGTCCCTGCCGGTTCAACTGCGTCGGGTCGTGCGCGACCGAGAAGTAGATCTGCAGGATTTGCGCGTAGCTGATCTGGCGCGGATCGAAGGTCACCTTGACGGCCTCCGCATGTCGCGTCGTTCCGCGGCCGACGACTTGATAGACCGCCGTGTCTTTCTCGCCGCCGGCATAGCCCGAGACCGCGCTCGTGACGCCTTTGACATGCTGGAACACGCCTTGCACGCCCCAGAAGCAGCCGCCGGCCAGCACCGCGACTTCGGTGTCGGCCTGCGGCGTCGCCTGCGTGTCGGACGCGAAAGCCGGGATCACGCGCGCTTCTTCCGCGGCCTGCGATGAAAGCGAAAGTCCCGCCACGCCGGCCAGCAACAAAGCTGCGAAAGTGACTGAGATGCGCCTGGTGGTGAGGGCGGTCATGCGTGCTCTCCGTTCTGTCAGCGTTCAGCGTGCCAGACCATAAGCTAGTCGCTGCTCCGGATCGATGCACCATGCCGTCAGAGGCGCATCGCCGCGCGTCACGCCGGTGTGATCGGCAATGCGCAGCGGCTATCGCATGTCCGCGTCTCGCCGGGCTGATGGTTCCCGAAAGCTTGTTCCGGCATCAAAAAAACGCCTGAGATTAACGGGGCTTAATGCGAAAGTCGCAATTGTGCCGCCGTCGCGGCGTAGCGACTTAAGCGGACTTTCAGGTTTTCTCGCATGTCGCTCGACCCGAAAATTCAGGCCGCGCTCGCACTGCATCGCTTCGGCTTTGGTCCCCGCGCCGGATCGATCGCCGCGATTGCATCCGATCCACGCGGTGCCCTGCTCGCCGAGATCGATCGCCCCGATGCCGGGCGCATCGCCAATCCGGCGCTGCCCGGAAGCGCGGAATCATCGCGCCTGGTATTCGAGTTCAACCAGGAGCGCAGCGCGCAGCAGAAGGTCGAGCGCGCCAAGCGCGAGGCCGAACAGAAGACCGCAAGCGCGGACGGCATGGAGAAGCCGGCCGAGGCCGCCGCTTCGCCGCCGCCAGCGGCGACTGCGCCGCCGACGGCCCAACCCCCAAAGCCTGCGCGTCCAGCCGAGCCGCCATTGCCGCAAAAACTGTTCCAGCAAGAGGCGACGGCGCGCGTCGAGGCGGCGCTCTCGGCTGAGATCGGCTTTGCCGAGCGGCTGGTGTGGTTCTGGTCGAACCATTTCTGCGTCACGGCGGACAAGGTTCAGGCGATGGCCGGCGGCTACGAGCGCGAGGCGATCCGCACTCACGCGCTCGGCCGCTTCGGCGACATGCTGCGCGCCGCCGAGGGGCACCCGGCGATGTTGCTCTACCTCGACAACGCACAGTCGATCGGACCGAATTCGGTTGCCGGCATCAACCAGACCAAGGGGCTGAACGAAAATCTGGCGCGCGAGATCCTCGAGCTGCACACGCTCGGCGTCGACGGCGGCTATTCGCAGGACGACGTGACGCGCTTTGCCAACGTGCTGACCGGTTGGTCGGTGATCCCGACCGGGCCGGACCCGGAGCGTGGCGCTGAGTTCGTGTTCATCAAGCGCTCGCATCAGCCGGGGCCTCTTAACGTGCTGGGCAGGGTCTATCCCGATACCGGTGTGGAGCAGGGGCGGGCCGTGCTTGCCGATCTGGCGCATCATCCGAAGACCGCGGGGCACATCGCCACCAAGCTTGCGCGGCATTTCATCGCCGACCAACCGCCGCCGGCGCTGGTCGATCGTATGGCGCGCCGCTTCATGGACACCGACGGCAATCTGAAAGAAGTCGCCAAGACGCTGATATTGGGTTCTGAGGGATGGTCGCCGAAGCAGGAGAAAATCAAGCGTCCGGGCGAGTGGATGGTGGCAACTTTGCGCGCCAGCGGCATTCCGCTCAACATCGGCCAAATGACCGGAGCGCAGACTCAGCTTGGGGAATCGCTCTGGCGCCCGGCGGCGCCGAAGGGCTTTCCGGACGACAACGCCGCATGGACGGATGGCCTCGCCCAGCGCCTCGATATGGCCAACGAGTTCGCGAACCGTTTTGCCGGCAAGGTCGATCCGCAGGCGATGCTGGACACGGCGCTCGGGCCGCTCGCCTCGCAGGAAACGCGCGAGACCGTCGCGCGCGCGGGGAGCCGCGCGCAGGCGATCGCGCTGTTGCTGATGGCACCGGAATTTCAAAGGCGATGATGTGATGACGCTCCATGCCCCTTCACGCCGTTCGTTGCTGCTCGCCTCGGGCACGCTGTTCGCCTGGGCCTATTTGCCCAAGCTCGCGCTTGCCGAAGGGCGCGACCCGCGCATGCTGACCATCATCCTGCGCGGCGCGCTCGACGGCCTTGGCGTCGTGGCGCCGGTCGGCGATCCGGACTGGGTCAGACTGCGCGGCGAGCGCGCGATGACGCTCGACGGCAAGATTCCCGCGCTGCCGCTCGATTCATTCTTCGCGCTCAATCCCGCGATGCCGAACCTCTGTCGCCTTTACCAGGCCAAGCAGGCCGCGATCGTGCATGCGGCCGCGACCGCCTATCGCGAGCGCTCGCATTTCGACGGGCAGGACGTGCTCGAAAGCGGCCTTGCCAAGCCTGGTGCGACCGACAGCGGCTGGCTCAACCGTGCGCTCGCCGCGACCGAGCCCGCGGCGCGCGTCGCCGCGCCCGGCCGTCAGGGCTTTGCGGTCGGGCCGGTCACGCCGCTGGTGGTGCGCGGGGCCGCGCCGATTCTCTCGTGGACGCCGCCGCGCCTTGCGCCGGCAAGTGACGATACGATCGGGCGGCTGCTCGGCCTCTATCAGCATACCGATCCGATGCTGGCGCGCGTCCTCGAAGAGCGCATGGGCCTGACCGCGATCGCGCGCGCGGGCGGCATGGACACCAAGGCCGCGCCTCTGCCGGGCGGCGCCGAGCGGGTACGCGCCTATTTCGCCGAATCCGCGGGCACTGCGGCCAAGTTCATGGCCCGGCCGGATGGCCCGCGCGTCGGCGCGCTCGCATTCGATGGCTGGGACACGCATGTCGATGAAGGCGCCGACAAGGGGCAACTCGCGGCATTGCTCGGCGCCCTCGATGGCGCAATCGGGGCGGTCGAAAGCAACATGGGCGAGGCGTGGCGCGAAACCGTGGTGACGGTGATCACCGAGTTCGGCCGCACCGCGAAAATCAACGGCACCAATGGCACCGACCATGGCACCGGCACGATCGCGCTGCTCGCCGGCGGCGCGCTGAACGGCGGGCGCATAATCGCCGACTGGCCGGGCCTGAAGACCGCCGACCTCTACCAAGGCCGCGACCTGAAGCCGACGACCGACTTGCGCGCGGTGCTCAAGGGCCTGCTGAAGGATCATTTGCGGCTGAGCGATCAGGTGCTTGCCGCCAAGGTGTTTCCGGGTAGCGCCAACGTGCCGGCAATGGCCGGTCTGTGCGCATGACTCGGAATTCACGCGGCGATTCCGATTAGCATGTGTCGACAAATTTGATTGCGCTCGCCTGTTGCAAGCCGCCAAATTGTGCTACACTCCGTAACATTCGCCCTGACCCTCCGTTTCTGAAGTGGATCTACGGCGTGTTCTGAGGACTTCGATCATGGCGCTCGACGCGAAAGGTGCGGCCGCGCTGGCCTTGCATCGGTTCGGCTTTGGGCCGCGTAGCGGCTCGATCGACGCGATCGCGTCCGATCCGCGCGGCGCGCTGCTCGCCGAGATCGAGAAGCCGGGCGCCGGGCAGATCGTCAATCCGGAGCTGCTGACCAGCGCGCAGGGGGCGCGCCTTGCCTTCAGCTTCAACCAGGCGGAGCAGGCCAAGCGCATCGCGTCGCGTGTCAGCGAGGAGCAGCGCAACAGCGGCGCCGCAGTGGTCACGCCGATGGAGCCGCCGAAGGTGGACGACGCCACCATGGCGGCCGTGCCGCCGCCGGCCGAGCCGGCGACGCCCAGCCCGCCGGCCCAGAACCGCAACCGCGAAATCAAGGCGCGCATCGATGCCGCGATGAATGCCGAGATCGGCTTTGCCGAGCGGCTGGTGTGGTTCTGGTCGAATCATTTCTGCGTCTCGGCCGACGTCGTGAACAACATGGCCGGTGGCTACGAGCGCGAGGCGATCCGTGCGCATGTGCTCGGCCGTTTCGGCGACATGCTGCTCGCCGCCGAGGGGCATCCGGCGATGCTGTTCTATCTCGACAACTTCCGCTCGGTCGGCCCGATGTCGGTCGCCGGCCTGATCAACAAGACCGGGCTGAACGAGAATCTCGCGCGCGAAACGCTCGAGCTGCATACCCTCGGTGTGCGCACGGTCTACACCCAGGACGACGTCTTTCGCTTCGCCAAGACGATCACCGGCTGGACGTTCCGGCCGATGGCGACCGATCCGGATCACGGCAACGAGTTCCTGTTCAACGCCCGCCTGCATGAGCCGGGCCCGCAGACGATTTTGGGCAAAACCTATCCGGAAGGCGGCGTCGAGCAGGGGCGCGCCGTGCTCGCCGATCTGGCGCGCCATCCGGCGACGGCCGCGCATGTCGCGCTCAAGCTTGCGCGGCATTTCACCTCCGACGAGCCGCCGCCCGCGCTGATGGAGCGCTTGTCGAAGCGCTTCCTCGATACCGAGGGTGATCTGAAGGAACTTGCCAAGGCGCTGATCGAAGCGCCCGAGACCTGGGACGAGCAACGCGTGAAGCTGAAGCGCCCGAGCGAATGGCTGATCTCGACCTGGCGCGCGATCGGAACGGCGCCGCCGGAGGCGCGCCGCATCCTCGACTCGCACGCGTATCTTGGAGAACGGTTCTGGCGGCCACCCGCGCCGCAGGGCTTCCCGGACGTGCAATCGGCCTGGCTCGACGGGCTTGCGCAACGCCTCGACATCGCCAATCGCATCGCCGAACTGGTTTCGGCGCAGATCGAGCCATTGGCATTGGTTGAAACCGCACTCGGGCCGCTCGCCTCGGCCGACACGCGTCAGGCCATCGCGCGCGCGGACAGCCGGCAGCAGGCGATCACGCTGGCGCTGATGGCGCCGGAATTCCAAAGGCGGTGACCCGACAAACCGTGGCGTAAATAACTTGTGTCGTCCCGGTCAAGCCAAGCGCGAACCGGGATCGCGACAGACTCCGAAGGGTGAGGTCTTCTCATGGCTATCCTGCACGCCTCCACACGCCGCGAACTGCTCGCCGGAGCCGGCGTCCTGTTCGCCTGGCCGTTCGTCCCCAAGCTCGCGCGCGCCGAAGGGCGCGACCCGCGCATGCTCACCATCGTGCTGCGCGGCGCGCTCGACGGACTTGCGGTCGTCGCGCCGGTCGGGGATCCCGACTGGCTCAAGTTGCGCGGCGACAAGGCGCTGGTGCTCGACGGCAAGACGCCGGCCTTGGCGCTCGATTCCTTCTTCGCGCTCAATCCCGCGATGCCGAACCTGTATCGACTCTACAAGGCCGATCAGGCCGCGATCGTTCACGCGTCGGCGACACCTTACCGCGAGCGCTCGCATTTCGACGGACAGGACGTGCTCGAGAGCGGATTGCCCAGACCCGGCCGCGCCGACTCCGGCTGGCTCAATCGTGCGCTCGGCGGGCTTGAACCGGAGGCGCGTGTCACGCGCAAGGACCAGCGCGCCTTCGCGGTCGGTCCGGTGACGCCGCTGGTGGTGCGCGGACCGGCGCCGGTGATGTCATGGACGCCGCGGCGCATCCAGCCGGCGAGCGAAGACACGATGGCGCGGCTGCTCGATCTTTATCATCACACCGACAGCGAACTGGCGCGTGCGATCGAAGGCCGCATGGATCTCATGACGCTGGCGCGTGCCGGCGATCCGGCCGCGCTGGCGCCGACCGAGGGGCAGCCCTTGCCGCAGGGCTTCCCGGCGCAGGTCCGCGCCTATTTCGCCGATGCGGCCGGCACCGCGGCGAAGTTCCTTGCTCGCGCCGACGGTCCGCGCATCGGCGCGCTCGCCTTCAACGGTTGGGATACGCACGTCGACGAGGGCGCGGACTCAGGCCGTCTCGCAACATTGCTCGGCGCACTCGACGGCGCCATCGGGGCGGTCGAGAAGAACATGGGCGAAGCCTGGCGCGAGACCGTGGTTGCGGTGGTGACGGAATTCGGCCGCACCGCACGCATCAACGGCACCAACGGCACCGATCACGGCACCGGCACAATCGCGCTGCTTGCGGGCGGCGCGCTGAAAGGCGGACGCGTGATCGCCGATTGGCCCGGGCTGAAGAACGCGAACCTGCACGAAGGCCGCGATCTTGCGGCAACGACCGACCTGCGCGCCGTGCTCAAGGGCCTGTTGAAGGACCATCTGCGCGTGACCGATCAGGCGCTCGCCGCAAACGTGTTCCCCGGCAGTGATGACGTGAAGGCAATGGCAGGACTGGTGGGGTAGTTTTGGGCCATTGCGCTCAGAGCGGGCCCTCACTTCCCCTTCATGCTCTGCCCAGCCGTCTCCATGCGCGCCTCGATGTCGCTCTGCTTCCAGCCGGTGAGGTAAGACAGATTGACCGCCTCACGCTTGAAGCGGGCCGGCAGCGAGGCCTGATATTTCTTGGCCGCCTCGCATTCCGACTTGCCCTGCCAGGGATGGCGCAGCACGTAGCGTCCCTGAAAATTGGTGCGGTCCTTCGTCTCGGTGAAAGTCAGATCTTCAGGAAACGACTGCGCGTCGTAGCGCACGTGCAGGCGCGTCACGTAGGCGTTGGCGCCTTGGCCGCCGCGGCGGCGGAAAGGCGTGTCGCCGTCGTCACCGATCCAGCGCGCGCCGAGTTCGACCAGTTCCTTGTTGCTGAGCGGATCGGCGGCGCAGGGATCGCACCAGCCCATGTCCCAGGCATATTCGACGAACACCGCGCGCATGTTCTCCTTGCGCGCCGCCTCGTCGAACATCGCCTTGTAGAAATTGCCGAAGTCCTGCTTGACGTAAAGCGGCACGTCCATGTCCGACGGCAGTTTCACGGTCGGATAGTTGCTGGCTTCCAGCCGGCCGTTCTTGGTCAGCGCATAGACAATCAGGTCCTGCGGACCGCTGGCGTTCACGGTGCCGAGGCGCAGTGGCAGCATGAATTTCGCGGTGTTGTAGCGCACCTGCAGCGGACGCAGGTAATTGCCGACGATCAGCGCCATCCGCTCGACATTCACCTTGGCGACGAAGAATCGCATGTTCTGCCGGATGTAGCTGCCGAGCACGCCATTTGCGCCGGCTGGAATCTTGTAGCCGTTGTCGGTCAGCCAATTGA
>JBBWZU010000548.1:0-15699 GCA_039649225.1 Hyphomicrobiales bacterium
CCCTTCGGCGATGCCCTCCGATAGGCGCGCCACGTTGGTCACGAACAGATCGTCCCGACGAGCTGGCAGCGCCGGCCGATGAGGTTGGTCAGAACCGCCCAGCCGGACCAGTCGTCCTCGGCCATGCCGTCCTCGATCGACACGATCGGGTAGCGCCCGACGAGTTCGGCGAGGTATTTCGCCTGCTCCTCTATGGAACGAGTTTTTCCTTCCCCTTCATAGACATAGGCGTTCTTCTTGAAGAATTCTGTGGAAGCCGGATCGAGCGCCAGCGCGACGTCCTCGCCGGGCCGGTAGCCGGCCGCCTCGATCGATTTCATCACGAAACTCAGCGCTTCGTCGGCCGACTTCAGGTTCGGCGCAAAGCCGCCTTCGTCGCCCACGTTGGTATTGTGGCCGGCATCGTGCAGACCCTTCTTGAGCGTCTGGAACACCTCGACGCCCATGCGCAGGCCTTCGGCGAAGGTCGGTGCGCCGACCGGCATGATCATGAATTCCTGAAAGTCGATCGGGTTGTCGGCATGCACGCCGCCATTGATGATGTTCATCATCGGCACCGGCAGCAGCCGCGCCGAGGTGCCGCCGACATAGCGATAAAGCGGCATGCCGAGCGCTTCGGCCGCCGCCTTGGCGACAGCGAGCGACACGCCAAGGATCGCATTGGCGCCGAGGCGGCCTTTGTTGGGCGTGCCGTCGAGCGCGATCAGCGTCTCGTCGATCTTGACCTGTTGCTCGGCATCCATGCCGCCGATGGCGTCGAAGATCTCGCCGGTGACAGCCGCGACCGCCTTGGTGACGCCCTTGCCGAGATAGCGTTTCTTGTCGCCGTCGCGCAGTTCCACCGCCTCATGCGCACCGGTCGAGGCGCCGGACGGCACGGCGGCGCGGCCGAGCGAACCGTCCTCCAGCACCACGTCGACCTCGACCGTCGGATTGCCGCGGCTGTCGAGGATTTCGCGGCCGATGATGTCGACGATGGCTGTCATGGGAACCCGGTTCTGTTCGTGAGGTTGGCGGGGTTCTACAAGATGGACCGCGGGCAGAAAAGGGCGCTGACAAGCCAGTGGAATGCGACGGACAACTTCAGTACCGTCCAATGGGAGCATCGCATGAGTTACGTCGAAAAGGTCCTGCAACCGGGCGAAGAGCTCAGGTATCAGGCCGCCATCCACTGGATCACCTATGCGCACGGCGTCGCGTGGCTGTTGGCGGCGGGGATCGTGCGCGCCGTGATGCCGGCATCGTGGCGCGGCGGTCTCATCATGGATGCGGTCACGATTGTTCTGATGGCCGGCGGAGCGTTCTTTCTGGCGCGCGCCTGGTTCAACTGGTGGATCACGGAAATCGCCGTCACCGACCGCCGCGTCATCCACAAGCGCGGGTTCATCTCGCGAAAGACCGACGAGATGCACATGGACAAAATTGCAAGCGTAAAAGTCGATCAGTCGATCCTCGGGCGCATCCTCGACTACGGCACGGTGACGGTCCTCGGAACCGGCGGCGGGACGGAGCCGCTTGGAAAAATTGACGAACCGATCGCAACGCCGCTCGAATTGCGCAACCACATCACGGGCATCTGAACGCCGGTACGATACGAAAGCATCATGGCTCGCAAACCACTTCAGCTCGGCCAGCCGAGCGCCCTTCCGGCTTCGCCCGAAAAGGCGGTGCTCGACCGCGTGCCGAACCCGCATCCGGACACGAATTACGTCGCGCGCTTTGCGTTCCCGGAATTCACCTCGATCTGCCCGGTCACCGGGCAGCCGGACTTCGGCATCATGATGATCGACTACGTGCCGGGGCGCTGGCTGGTCGAGTCCAAGACCATGAAGCTCTACCTCAACAGCTTCCGCAATCACGGCGCGTTCCACGAGGAATGCACCGTGTCGATCGGCAAGCGGCTGGTGAAGCTGCTCGGTCCCAAATGGCTGCGCATCGGCGGCTATTTCTATCCGCGCGGCGGCATGCCGATCGACGTGTTCTGGCAGGCCGGCAAATTGCCGAAGGACGTCTGGGTGCCGGATCAGGGCGTGCCGCCCTATCGGGCGAGGGGGTGAGCCAGGACGGCGGGCAATTAAAGATGTCACCGTAAATCCGGCTCTCTGGCGCGATTGACCCGATCAAATAGATCACAAACAAAAAGCGGCTTCAGTCGAGGTCCGCGACCGATCAACCACATGGCTAAATGCCAGGGCGTCATGGCCGCCTCCCCGCCAAAGCGCCTGTGGCACTCATCATCGGTTAATCTCAGGCTGTATGCGTCCGCGAGTGCGGTCGCGTACGAAGTTATTGAATTCGTCGAACGAGGCCATTTTCCGTTCGCTGCAGAGATCTAAAGATGCAGTACAGATTGTATCTCGTGTAGGCACCACCGGAATTACGGTGTCACCGTAATCGTCGACCGAATTAAATGCACTGTAATTCTATGAAGCCGTGGCGAGCCCTGCGAGACGCTCGTTCGCAAGCGGCATGCGGATGAGCCAAGCCGTTGCAACAATTGCTCCGAAGGCGACAGCAGCACCGCCAATTATGTCCGCAACATAGTGCGCGCCGCAGAGCGGCGTACTAGCGATGAGAAGAAGATTCAGTGGTACGAGGACGACGCGTAAAGTGCGCATTGGCCATAGGGCCCAAACAAAGAGAAAGGCGTTTACGGTGTGAAAGCTCGGAAAAGAAATCAGCCCTTCCAGATAATTGAAGTCAATGATTCGGAGCGTTCCGTTCCGGAGCCCTTCAAGGGTTGGGAAATAGCTGTGTCCCCCATCCGGCAAAGTTGAGAGGCCTGCGGGGACCTTGTCTACATAGATCATCGCGTTCGCAACCGGAATGAAGCTCGCAATTGCGGCCGTCACTGTTACAGCAATCGCAAATGCGACGATGTAAGCCTGCAATCGATCGATTCTTCGTGTAACCATCGCAACGAGCAACACTAAGATATTTTGATGCATCATTGTGTTGTAAGCAAAAGTGAGGACATTAAGAAGACCATCGTTCCGCCTCAGGAACGCAATATAGGTGTCTCGGTCGAAGCCAAGCCATCGGTCCATGGCGTATAGCTCGGCGTCGCGGTACGGCAGTGGCACCGCAGATGCGGCATAACTCAGCATTATCCCCATTAAGATGACAGTAGTAAGCTGACCAAAACTGATGAGGGCGCGGGCGATTGCCGCGTTTTGACGAATGAAGCGAAAATAAATCGTGAGAAATGTGTATCCCGAAATTATCGCGACGATATTCGCGGAGAGGTCAACGCGAACGCTCAAGCCGGCAATGTTAAATGCTGCCGCGACCAAGATTGCTATTGCGAGAGTGATTTGCCAAGTGATGCTGGGCAGTTTGTCGTCGATGATCGACCGACGATGCATTTTCGGCCTCACATTCTTTGATTGCATATGCGACGGGTACTAAGAATTTGACAAGGAATTACTAACGCGAGGACCCGAATAGGCGTGCTTGACCGTGACGAGTCAGGGAATGGTGGGGTTTGAATTAGGCGCCCGGAAATGCCTTTGCTGAGCCATATTCCCCAGGGGCATCGTTCCCATTATAGTGGCAGGGCATGAGATAATAGTTCGCATGCTCCCCCGGCGCCTTCCAGACTACCCGCCTCACCCTAAGTTAGATTACGCTGGAGTACGCCGATCCAACCTTCGACGGGTACGCCCAAGAGAAGACCGCGGCACACGATCTTCTAGACTCCTGATTCAGAGGACAAAATCTCGTGCGAAACGCTCCCTTCTTCTCCAAGAAGTATTTCATCGATGATCCAATTACCGTGTGCGACGACAGCACCCCGCCCGTCCGTTTCTTCGGCAGGATCAACGAATGAGATTGAACGTTTTATATATTATTCCAAAAAGTCCGTCGTGAGACGCGCCGAGGATCTTCGCGGTGATCTCGAGGTCGCGTATCTCCATGCGTGTGCCCTGCGACAATTCCCAAAGAGTAACTGTCTCGAGCCAACTATCATGCGGCACTTGCTATGTGCCGGATGATAGCCAATCAGCTAGGGCAAATGATTGGGCACCTTCCGGTAGGCTGGTTCGGACTTGTTGAAGATCTATAATATATCTTTCAAGCTGATATCGTTCTGACTGATGAGAAACACCTGGCTTTCCCCTTAGGCAATGAGCGCTTCTTTCTACGCCATGCGGCCCTGGCGAAGGTCACTTCCTGCTGGCCATTGTAGCGCATGGTCTTGCGTGTCTCTTTTTTGAAGGAATGCGTGTGACAAGCACTAAGCGCCCGTCGCCTCGCGCAAGGTAGCAAGTAGCGCCCTCACCTCCGCGCCTGGATCGCGCGCGCGCATCACCGAGCCCATGACGGCGATGCCCGCCGCTCCGGCAGCAATGATCTCAGCGACACGTTCGGGGTTGATCCCGCCGATGGCGATGACCGGCACGCGCGCCGCGCCCGCGATAGCTCGAATTCCGTCGCTGCCCAGCGCCGGGCCGTACCTTGGTTTGCTCGCCGTTTCGAACACAGGCCCCGCAATGGCGTAGTCGACGACGGTCGGATCGAGCGAGCGGGCCTCGGCGATGGAATGAATCGAGATCCCGACAAGCGCATCCTGCCCTAACGCCGTTCGCGCGCCGGTGACATCGCCGCCGGCCGCCAGGTGCACGCCGTCGGTACCCGCCGCCACCGCGATGTCGACGCCGCCATGCACGGTCAGCCGCGCGTTCCATCGGTGCGCCAGCGGCATTAGGCTACGGGCGAGCGCCACGTGTTCAGGCACCGACAGATCCTTTTCGCGCAGGCTGGCCCAGCGGCAGCCGGCCGCGAAGGCCGCCGCGAGAATGTCGGCGAGCGGCTCTACGGCCTGCTTTCGATCCGTGACCAGCAGCAGCGGCGGATCGATCACGTTCCGACCAGGCCGAACTGCGGGCTCGAGGCTTGCGCATCGCGCCGCTTCGGGATGCGCCCGGCCAGCCGCGCGAGACGCCCGCCTTCAACCGCGGCGCGCATCGCGGCCGCCATGCGCACCGGATCGCGCGCCTTCGACACCGCGGTGTTGAGCAGCACGGCCGAACAGCCAAGCTCCATCGCGAGCGCGGCATCCGACGCAGTGCCGATCCCGGCATCGAGCACGACGGGCACGGCCGCACGCGCGCAAATCAGCTCGATCAGATGCGGGTTGAGGATGCCGAGCCCGGAGCCGATCGGCGCGCCGAGCGGCATCACGGCGGCGGCGCCGAGATCGGCCAGCCTGCGGCAGGTCACCGGGTCGTCGTTGCAATACGGGAGGACCACGAAGCCTTTGGCGACGAGTTCTTCGGTCGCCGCCATCAGCTCGACCACGTGGGGATAGAGCAGCTCGCGGTCTCCGATGACCTCGAGCTTAACCCAGTTGGTGTCGAGCGCCTCGCGCGCCAGCTCGGCGGTGAGCACGGCCTCGCGCGCGGTCTGGCAGCCGGCGGTGTTGGGCAGGAACTGGACACGGTCGCCGATCAGATCGGTTAGGCTCTCGTCATAGCTTTGCAGGCTGATGCGGCGCACCGATGCGGTCGCGATCTCGGCGCCGCTTGCCGCCAGCGCATCAAGCATCACCTGACGGTTGGGATAGCCGGCGGTGCCGAGCAGCAGCCGCGACGTGAATGAGCGTCCCGCGATCACGAGTGGATCGGCTTGTTTCATGATCTTCTCCTTACATCCGCCTTTTCATCCACCTTGCATCGCGCGCACGATCTCGACCGCGTCGCCGGGCTTCAGCTTCGTATTCGCCCAGTCGGCGCGGCGCACCAGCGTGCCATTGAGCGCAACCGCGAGGCCACGGCCGGCCGGCATGTCGCTCTTTGCGGCGATCAGCTCGGCGATGGTGCCGACTCCAAGCTGTTCGGTTTCGCCGTTGAGACGGATCGTCGTCATCATGTCCCTCATTCGGCCGCGACGGCTGGCGTGAAACGGTCCAGCGCGAATGGCGCGATCACCGGATCGGTCTCACTGTCGAGGATCAGTCCGGCGATGGTCTGCGCGGTGATGGGCGTCAGCAGAATACCGTTGCGATGATGGCCGGTCGCATAGACGAGGCCCTCGACGGCACCACGCCCGAGGATCGGCGCATCATCGCGGCTGCCGGGCCGGAAACCGACCCAGCTTTCCTCAAGCGGCAGATCCTCGATGCCAGGCAGCGCGCGCCATGCGGCATTGAGCAATGTCAGCTGGCCGCCGGCGGTCAGATGCGGATCGAAGCCTTTTTCCTCAACCGTCGCACCGACCAGCAGGCGACCGTCATGGCGCGGCACGAGGTACACGTCCGGTGCCCAGACGACGTGGCGCAGCAGCGGCGCGCGCGCGTCCATGCGCAGTGACAGCATCTGGCCTTTCACCGGCCGCACCGGAGGCCGCGCTTCAGCAGGCAAGCCTTCGATCGCGCGCGACCAGGCGCCGGCCGCCAGCACCACGGTGTCGGCCCGGTGCAGCTTGTCCCTCACCATGACGCCAACGGCGCGGCCGTGTTCGATGATGATGCGCGCGATCGGCGCATATTCGTGAAGGACCGCGCTGGCGCGCTCGACCGCGATGCGCAAGGCGCCAGCGACCTTGCGGTTGTCGACCTGATGATCCTGCGGGCTGGCGAGCGCGCCGATGACGCTCGGCGAGAGATGCGGCTCGCGCCGCTTGACCTCGGCGCCGGTCAGCCAGTCGAGCGTGAGCCCAAGCTGATGCTGGAATTCCAAATGATGCAGCAGGCGCGCGCGATCATCGGCGTTGAGCGCAACCACCAGCGTGCCTTCGCGGCGCAGGTCGACCGCCATCCCGCTCGCGGCCTCGAGCTCGGCGGCGAACGCCGGCCACAGCGCCTGGCTTTGGCGATTGAGCGCGAACAAACGCTCTTCGCCGGGTTCCACCTCAGCGCAGGCCGCCAGCATGCCGGCCGCCGCATGGCTTGCGCCCTGTCCGGCCGCGCCGCGTTCGAAGATCGTGACCGCCGCGCCGCGCTGCGCCAGCCGCCAACCGATCGAGAGCCCGATGACGCCTGCGCCGATGATGGCGATACGAGGAGATGTGACGTCCGACACCGGCTGTTCCCTCCGCTGGCATTACCCAGACAGGTTCAATGGGTGTGATCTCAGCCGCGCATTTGCGCGGCACCCCAGGGCCGAGATGAATTTATGCGACCATGCGCCGCGCGATGCAAGGGGGGACGCTTTTAGGTCCCGGCGCGCTCGCGCAACAGCCGCGAACAAACGAGGCCGACCGTCATGATCACGGCGGCGGCGATCATCAGCGCCGGCAACGCGCCGATGGTGCTGAAGCCGACTCCATAGAGCACCGGGCCGCTCGCATGCCCGATGAAGAAGAAGAACGAGTGCAGCGACATCGCGGCGCCGCGCGCATCCGTGGAGAGTTCCGTCGCCTGCACCTGGATCGAGCCATGCAGCGTGTAGAAGCCAAAGCCGAGCAGCGTGAAGGCGGCGAGTTGCACCGGCCAGGCAAAATCGAAGGCTACGATCGATAGCGCAACCGCCGCGAGGGCGCCGCCGCCGATCATCAGCTGGTCGGGCCGCCAGTGCCGCACCAGCCGCGGCACGGTGAGCGCATAGATCACGCCGCCGCATGAAAATCCCGCAATCACCGCGCCCGCGATCGAGGCGCGCGGCTCGCCCGAGGCGAGCAGCAGCAGCGCCACGAACGGAAACAGGCCGAAGATCGCGATGCCTTCGACAAAGACCGCCGAGAAGCAGACCTTGGCGCGCGGATTGGCGAACACCTTGCCGTAGCCGGCGCTAAAGCCGTCGAGGCTCAGGCGTGCCGTTTGCGCCTGCGCGGCCCCGCGCATGGACACGATCGCGACGATCAGCGCCAGAATGCCAAGGGCGGTGATGACGAAGAACACGCCGCGCCAGCCGACGAGATCGCCGATCACGCCCGCAAGCGAAGAGCCGAGCAGATTGCCGGTGATGACGGCCGTGAGCCAGCGGCCGATCGCGACCTGGCGGTCCTTGATCGGAACAAGATCGCCGATCACCGCGATGCCGACCGGGAAAATGCCGCCTGCCGCGAGACCCGCCACGATGCGCGCGCCGAGCAGCATCGAGAAATTGGTCGCGAAGGCGCAGGTTCCCATCGCCACGATGGTCACGGCGAGACACGCGATCATGACGCGCACTTTGCCGAGCATGTCGCCAATCGGCCCGAGCACCGGCTGCACCAGCGCGAACGGCAGCGCGAAAGCGGTCGTCAGCAGCGCAACCGCGTTGGCGGAGACGTTGATGTCGTGGGCGATCGGCGGAATGATCGGGTCGGTGGCGCGCGCGGCCAGCGCCGTGACGAACCCGATCAGGCTCATGCGCAGAATCAGCGCGCGCACCGCCCGTTCGTCCAGTTTCGGAGACGGCGGCGGCAGGATCGGAGCCTCGAACGGCGCCCCGATTTCGAATTTGGGCTGAAAATTCATGGTCGATTAGACCAATAGCGGATTTTCAGCGGATGTCTTGTGCAGTGCGGGAATAGCTCACCCGACGATCGCGTGGGGCACGAATCGGGAGGTATTCTTGGTAATTGGGCTGATATCTTCGCGTACCGAGAGCCCGCAGGCCTGCCCGGCGGCGATCCAGGACCCGAGCGCCGCGTAGTTCCCGTCATAATGGGGGAGCGTCGCAACCGCCTGGCGCACAAAACCCTCGGCCCCATAGGGGCCTTCATCCTGATCGATCGCCTCACCGCCGACCACGATGGCGACATTGGCGCCCTCGCGCGAATAAAGCGGCTTGCGCACGAAGGAACCACCGAGTTCCTTGGCCTTCTCGTCGTCCTCGAAATAGGCCGGCAGCAGGTTCGGGTGGCGCGGATGCATCGCCCATAAAAGCGGCAGAATGCCTTTGTTGGAGAGGATCGCTTTCCAGGGCGGCTCGAGATAGCGCGTCGGCGAGCCGGCGAGCGAGGCCCCGAACTGGTCGCGGAACATCCACTCCCATGGATAAAGCTTGAACAGCAGCCCGATCGGCTGGTCGGCGAGATCGACGAACATGCCTTTCGGGGTGCGGCCGATGTCTTCGATCGCAAGCTTGGTGGTGGTCAGCCCGGCCTGACGCGCGGTGTCTTCAAGGTACGAGATCGTGCCGCCGTCCTCGGGATTGTCGAGCGCACCGGCAAGATGCAGCGTTCCGCCTTTGCCAATGGCCTTCCAGCCTTCGATCAGCCGCTCATGCAGCGCGTTGAACTGGTCGGCGTCCTGCGGCGTGATCAGGCGCGCCTTGGCGTCCTCCAGCCATGACCATTGAAACACCGCGGTCTCGAACACCGAGGTCGGCGTATCGGCATTGTATTCGAGCAGTTTCGCCGGCCCCTGCGCGTCGTAACTCAGATCGAAGCGGCCATAGAGGCTCGGATCGCCGCGCTTCCAGCTTGCGGCGATGAAGGTCCAAAATCGTTCCGGGATGCGCAGCATTTTCAGCATGCGCTCGTCGTCGACCGCGCGAGCGACGAGGTCGCGGCACATGGCATCAAGCTCGGCCGTCGGCGCCTCGATGTCGCGCTCGATCTCTTCGAGCGTGAAGGCGTAGTAGGCGCGCTCGTCCCAGTAGCGTTCGCCCTCGATGGTGTGGAACTGAAAGCCGACGGCCTCGGCCTTCTCGCGCCAGTCGGGCCGCTCGTCGCAGGGGATGCGTTGCATTCGTCAGCCGCCGGCCGAGCCGCGGAAGGATACGCTGGATCCGGTCGCGCCGAACCCGCCGCGCTGAATGCCCGCGCTCGATGCGGGCGCTGAACCGCGCGCATTACCGGTCAAGGCAGCCTCTTGGGTTTTCGCCGGCGTGGCCGAACTGCTGCCCGACCAGCCGTGGAACAGATAGAAGGAAGAACCGCGCCGCTCGCAGGTCTGCGTGCCGTCGGGGCGTGTCGTGCAGCTTTGCGCGGAGGTGCCCGGCTTGGCCATATAGAGAGTCGCGGACGCAAACGTCGCCGCGAAGGCCGCAACGCCCATGAACGCCAGGCCGACATTTTCTGATCGCTTCATCTGGCCCCGCCGCGCCACGGACAAGGCTGCGGTCGGCGCAAGGCGGACCGGCGGTGGCGCATCGCGGCATTGAAGCAGAAATCGCGGAAAATTCGGTTAGACGCCGCGCGCGAAATCGCGCCGCGGCGCTAACGCGCGATTCAGCATGCTGTCCTGGGCGTCGGTGCGGCGACACGATGGCCTCAGCTCCCCGAATGCCCGCCCGAGTGGCCCGACATCGCGTGGCCGGTCGACCCGAAGCCGCCGCGCGCGGTCGAGGACGTCGAGGAGGAAGATGAAGACGACGACGATGAACTCGTGCTGCTGCCGCTATTGCCCGAAAAGAATCCGACCGAGGTCGAGTTCGACGGGCGGCTGGAGCTGATGGTGCGATTGTACGAATTGGAATGCGAGTACCAATGCCAGCCGCGTGAGCTGGACGAACTTCCGCGGTTGCACGGCTGCTGCTGCACGGCCGGCTGCGCGCCGGGCGTCGCGACGCCCTGCTGTATCGCAGGCTTGCCGAGATCCAGGATGTCGCGGACCGGGGCCGGCTGCGGCGCCTGACATTGCGGGCGCGAGGGCAACATGTAGGCGCCGGCCGCCGTGGCGCCGGTGACACCCATCAGAACGAGAGCGACCTGGCCGGAGCGTTTCATCGCGCCGCTCACATGCTCATCGAGGCAGCGTTGATCAGCCCGCCGGTCACCGACGCAAGGCCGAGCCAGATCGCCGGGCCCATTTCGCCGGCGGCGATGCGTTTGGACAGATCGGGCAGCGGAATGCGCGCGAGGTAATAGACGACGACCTGAACGATCAGCGCAATCACGCCCCAGATGGTGAGATCGAGAATGCCGGAGGAATGGCTGATGGCGCTGGTGAGCGGCAGCGCAAAGCCGATGGTGCTGAGGCCCAGCGACACTGCGGCGCCCGGCACGTTGCTGCGGATCAGCGCGAATTCATCGTGCGGCGTGATCCAGGTGTAGACGAACACATAGGCGGTGATCAGCACCGCAGAGACGCAGAAGTAGATCAGAAACGCCGGGATACCGGCGAACGATTGAACGTCCATCATATTCTCCCCACTGTGGTGGTTAGTGGACGACACTTTGACAAAGGTTCAAGTCGTTGGGGGAAATTGGATTTGGCTCGCAGCCAGCGCGCGAATAGGAAAACATTTCGCGCTAGCGCAGGGCGACTTTTGCGACCCGATCGAACTCGCGCAATGTAACAAGCAGCGCCTCCAAGTTCTTGAGCGGGATCATGTTCGGGCCATCGGACGGCGCGGTATCAGGATCCTGATGCGTCTCGATGAAGACGCCTGCAACACCGACCGCAACCGCCGCGCGCGCCAGCACCGGCACGAACTCGCGCTGCCCGCCGGTTGACGTCCCCTGCCCGCCCGGCTGCTGCACCGAGTGCGTGGCATCGAAGATCACCGGCGCGCCGGTTTTGGCCAAAATCGGCAGCGCGCGCATGTCGGAGACCAGCGTGTTGTAGCCGAACGAAGCGCCACGCTCGGTCAGCAGCACATTGGGATTGCCGGCGCCGGTGAGCTTGGCGACGGCGTTCTGCATGTCCCACGGCGCCAGGAACTGGCCCTTCTTCACATTCACCACCCGCCCGGTCGCGGCGGCGGCGACCAGCAGATCGGTCTGGCGGCAGAGGAACGCCGGGATCTGCAGCACGTCGACGGCCGGCGCGACGTGCGCGCATTGGTCCGCCTCATGCACATCGGTGAGCACCGGAATCTCAAGGCTCTCGCGGATCTCGGCGAAGATCGGTAGCGCCGCCTTAAGCCCGATCCCGCGCGCGGCCGACGCGCTGGTGCGGTTCGCCTTGTCGAACGAGGTCTTGTAGACGAGGCCGATCCCGACGCGGCCCGCGATCTCTTTCAACGCAGACGCCATCTCCAGCGCATGGGCGCGGCTTTCGAGCTGGCACGGCCCAGCGATGAGCGCGAGCGGCAGCGCATTGCCAAAACGCACATGACCTATGGTGACGATGGGATTGGGCTTTACCGACATGCGGCGACCTTGCTTCGGCCGGACGCCACAGGTCAACCACCGCGCATGATCTCGAAAATGAAGCGGCCCCGGGCCGTTGTGGAGGGGGCAACCCGGGGCCGCTCATTGGCATCGGGCCTCAGACGCGCCCGACATCGGCGAGAATGACGCTAGGTCTTTTCGGGAGTCTCAAACCAATTTCCGAAAACCCGCTAATTTCCGTTAAGGAGTTGGAAAAGTTTTGGGCGTCGTCGCTGGGTCGTCACCAGGCTACCGAATTAAAGCCAGCTCGAACGCCAGCGTGGCGCCGAAGGCGGTTTGCGGCGGCACCACGCGTTTGCCCATGTGGTCGATGGCGGCGACGCCGCCCTGCTCCAAGACGGATCGCAGCGCGTCCATGTCGCGGACCGCAAAGCGCAGCGCCGCGAGCCGCGCACCGCGTGACACGTCCGGCGGTTCGGCCGCGAAATGCGCCCGATAGGCGGAAGGGTCCATCACCTGGATCTCACCGCGCGGCGTTTCGATCGTGATGCCGCTCGAGGTCGATTTGAGATCGCTAACGTCAGAAAAGGCTTTCAGGAAGACATGGTGGTCGGCCGGATTTTCCGCGACCAGCACGACGCCCGCGATGGTGATCACGCTGTTGGGATGCGCCTGGAACGCCGGATTCCAGAAGTTTTCCGGATAGTGGTTCTGTGAGGTGAAATAGGCCGTCTCGGGTGCCTTGCTGTCGGCCGCGAACACCAGCGAGAAAGCGACGTTGACGGTGGTGCCGTCCGGGCGCTTGGCCTCGCGGGCAAAATCGAACACCTCGAAATCGCCAATGCCGGCGGCCCGAAACGCCTGGGCGTCGGCGGCCGCGCCTTTGCCTTCCAGCGCGAGCATTGAGAGCCCCTCTCCTCGCGCGAGGGCGTCACGGGTAAATGCGCCGAATGAAAACCTTCGGGGTCCCGGCGGCGGAATCAATTCCGGTTCGCCGACGGTCAGCAGTTCGATGAACACGCCTGGACACTGCACGATGCGATTGTGCGTGCCCCAGGGATGGCGGTTGCGCGCGCCGACCGTAAAGCCGAGTTGCGCATAGCGCGCCGCGGCCGCGTCGAGGTCGTGCACGGCGTGAACGATATGGTCGAGACCGCGTGGAATGGTGTGCTCCTATTCTTTCGTCATGGCCGGACTTGTTCCGGCCATCCACGCCTTGCCTTTGGAGATGCAGCAGGAAAGTCGTGGATGCCCGCGACAAGCGCGGGCATGACGGAGTTTGATTATCTACTTCACGCTCGAAAACTTCGTCGGCTTCAAGAACTGATTCGAGAAGGTCTGCACCAGCGGACCGTTCTCCTCGGTCTTGCCGCGCTTCTCGATCCACTCCGGATCGGTGGAGAACGCGCCCCATTTGGCCTCGCGCTCGCCCATGGAGTCCCAGGCCAGCAGGTAGATCAGATTGTGGTTCGACTCGCCGACCTCGGTGGTCCAGAACCCGGCCTGCTTGATGCCGTGCTTGTCGAATAGCTTGAGCGTGATGGTGTCGAAGCGCTTGATGAGATCCGGCATGCGGCCCGGCATCGCGCGATAGCTGCGCATCTCGTAGATCATGTTTCCTCCGATTGTGATGTTGGCCGCGCCCGCGCGGCTGCGAGGGACCGCCATTTGACGCAAAGCCGGGTACCGGCACAAGGCCGGATGGCGCAGGGGTGCAAGTCACCGGACGAGGCGCTTGTCACCTCCGCCGCGCGCGCCGTCGCGACTTGGGCCGCAACTTGGGCCCGGTTGCCGGAATCGGCGCTTGGCCGGCGATGAACTGCCAGAGGCGCTCGGCAATCGGGCCGTGCGGGACGTTGCGCAGCCGCGCCGCCACGATGTCAGACTCAACGCCCTGGAAATGTCGTCCCGCGATCGACAGCAACTGGCCGGAGCGCAATTCATCCGCAATGAGATAGTCCGGCATGTGGCCCCATCCCATTCCCTGCAGAATCAATTCCTTCTTCATGAGCTGATCGCTCACGGTCCAGCTGTGCGCGCCCTCGACGAGAAAATAGTCGCGCGTCGCGGCTTCCCGCGCGGAGTCGCGGATGACACATTGGACATGGTCGCGCATCTGTTCGGGCGTGATCGACCCGGAGAGCGGAAACCGCAGGAACCCCGGCGCCGCCACGGGCACGACAGTCACCTTCAGGAGATCAATGAATTCAAGGCGCGTATCGCTCTTGTCGATGTGATGGATGATGAGGTCGGCCTCGCCGCCGAGCAGGCGCTCCCACGGTCCGGAAAGCGCCTCGAAATGCAGGTGCAGGCGCGTGCCAGGGCAGCCGTCGAAGAAACGCCGCAACAAAGCAAGGGTCGCGGACAGCGGACAGAGATCGCCGATGACGATGGTGAGCGCCGCCTCTTCGCCCATCGCAAGCTGCGCCGCGTGCCCGCGCAACGCCGCGAGGTCATGCAGGAAGACGTGCGTGCGCGCGTGGAAGGATCGGCCTTCCGGCGTGAGCGTCACGCGATATTCGTTGCGGTCGAGCAGCGTGAGGCCGAGTTGCGCTTCCAGATTCCTGATCGCCGCAAAGACGGTCGGATGCGTGCGGTTGAGCTTGGCGGCCGCGGCCTGGAAGCTGCCCTCGGTGGCGACCGCGTCGAAACAGACCAGTTGCTGGATCGTCAGATGCTGCATTGTCGATATACTCTACAGTATTTGTCGAAACTCCGTAATTTCCTTCTTTCGGCCGATCGCTACCCTCCTGACATCGCAACAACAGGAGGCAGGCCATGCGCGCAATCGTCATCAAGCAATACGGCGGACCGGAGCAACTCGATATCGTCGAGCGCCCCGCCCCCGCGCCGAAGCCCGGCCACGTCGTCATCGCCGTGCAGGCATTCGGCCTCAACCGGGCCGAAATCTACATGCGCTCAGGTGCTTGGGGCGATGTCGCGGAAATCAGCGGCATCGAATGCGTCGGCACCGTTAAGGCCGATCCCGACGGACGCTTCATCGCCGGCCAAAAGGTCGCCGCTCTGATGGGCGGCATGGGCCGGACCCTCAACGGCAGCTATGCGGAACTCGTGCAAGTTCCAGCCGGCAACGTGGCCCCGCTCGCGACAAATCTTGAGTGGGAAGACCTCGCGGCGGTCCCTGAATCCTATGCGACCGCGTGGAGCTGCCTGCATGGCAATCTGTCGATCGAACGCGGACAGACCGTGGTGGTGCGCGGAGCCGCCTCGTCTCTCGGGCAGGCAGCGCTGAACATCGCGGCCGATGCCGGCGCGCAGGTGATAGCGACCACGCGCAACGAGACCCGCCGGCCGATGCTGCTCGGGCTCGGCGCCGCGGAGGTTCTCACCGAAAGCCCGGATCTGTCACGGCGCCTGCGTGACCTGCATCCGGGCGGGGTCGATGCGGTGCTCGATATCGTCGGCAACAGCACCATCCTCGACTCGCTCGCGATGGCGCGGCGCTACGGACGCGTCTGTCTGGTCGGCCTCCTCGATCACGCCGGACCGATTGCGGACTTCAACCCGCTGTTTCAGATGCCCTTCGCGGGCGTCCACTTCAGCTCGTTCGTGAGCGCGTTCACCTATGGGGCGCCCGACTATCCGCTCACCGATGTCCCGCTGCAGGCCATCGTCGATCGCGTCGCCGCCGGCCGCTACAAGGCCCGGCCCGCGAAGGTCTTCCGCTTTGCGGACATCCGTGACGCGCACCGGTTGATGGAATCGGACGCCGCTGGAGGCAAGCTGGTGGTGCGGATCTAAGGCCGCGCT
>JBBWZU010000613.1:0-3229 GCA_039649225.1 Hyphomicrobiales bacterium
TGATGCCCAGCGCGGCGGCGACCTGGGTCTGGGTCAAGCCGGGATTGCGCTCGATCACGGTGAGCACGGAGAACTGCGCCGGCGAGATGTCGAACGGCGCAAAGGCGCTGAAGAAGTCCTGGAACACCACCAGCTGCGCGCGCCGCAGCACATAGCCGATCAGTTCCGGGAGGGGCCCGAGGTCGATTTCCGCTTTGGTCCGCTCGCTCATTCTTAGGCGTTTCTCCGCGATGTGGGCAGCAATCTACATGACGCGAACGCCAATGCGAACGCATCCTGCGCCAAAAGGCAGGATTGCCACCCGCCGGCCCATGCTGGGACTATTTCGGGCAGTGCTGGAACAGCTTCGGAGTTGTTTCGTGCCACGGGCGTCGGTAGTGTTGCGGCGAGCCAAAATGACGATGCGCGGATCAATGCGCACGAGCACAGGGCAACAGGGAGGAATTTCATGACACTGCGAGCTATTGCGCTTGGCGCCGCACTGGTGATGGCTGCGGGCGCCGCATCCGCCCAGGACAAGACCTTCGAGCTGCGGCTGTCGCACTGGGTGCCGCCGTCGCACCCCTTGCAGAAGGCGCTGGAGGACTGGGGCTCGTCGATCGAGAAGGCCTCGAACGGCACCATCAAGTACAAAGTCTTTCCCTCGCAGCAACTCGGCAAGGCATTCGACCACTACGACATGGCGCGCGACGGCATTGCGGATGTGACCTATGTCAGCCCCGGCTACCAGCCTGGCCGCTTCCCGATCATCGATGCCGGCAACCTGCCATTCATGGTCTCCAACGCCAAGGAAGGCACCGGCGCGCTCGACGAGTGGTACCGCAAATATGCCGAGAAGGAGATGAAAGACGTGAAGTACTGCTTCGCGTTCCTGCATGATCCCGGCACGTTCCATTCCAAGACCAAGAAGATCGTGGTGCCGGGCGACATTAAGGGCATGAAGATCCGCCCTGCCCATGCGACGGTCGCGACTTGGGTTACGCAGCTCGGCGGCACCAATGTGCAATCCTCCGCGCCGGAAGTGCGCGACCTGATCGAGAAGGGCGTGGCCGAGGCCGTGACGTTCCCGTGGGGCTCGATCCCGTTGTTCGGGATCGACAAGGTGACGAAGTATCATATGGATGCGCCGCTCTATGCGACGAGCTTCGTCTGGGTGATGAACAAGGCGAAGTACGAGAGCATGTCGGCGGGCCAGAAGAAGGTGATCGATGACCACTGCACCACGCAATGGGCGATCAGGCTTGCGACGCCATGGGCCGACTTCGAGCATGCCGGCATCGCCAAGCTCAAGGCCGAAGGCCACGACGTCTATCCGCTCACGGCCGAGCAGCTTGCCGAGTGGAAAAAGGCCGCCGAGCCCGTGACAGCGGCGTGGGCCGAAGGCGTGAAGAAGACCGGGGGTGATCCGGACGCCGTCATGAAGGACTTCAAGGCGACGCTGGCCAAGTATAATTCGGCGTATTGATGGGCGCGGGCGACATCTTCTGCTGATGGCAAGAAGCAGTTCACGATGACGGCGGCGAAACCTTCGCCGCCGTCATCGCAATCGGGAACCTTTCGAAACGGCTTGTCGCGCGGAGGGGAGGGCATGTGAATCCGAAAATCATGGACCGCTTCATCGATTCGATCGAATGGGTCGCCGCCATCTTCGTCGGTGTCGTGGCCGCCGACGTGTTCATCTCGATCATGCTGCGCTACTTTTTCGGCATCTCGATTCCGGACAGCTATGATTTCGGCCAGCTCCTGCTTGGAATCACGATCTTCTGGGGCATCGCCGCGACTTCGTATCGCGGCACGCACATCACCGTCGATCTCCTCTATGCCAATATCGGTCCGCTCTGGCAGCGCACTATGGACGTATTCGCGACGCTCGTGCTGCTGTTCGTGGTGGTGGTGCAGACCTACACGCTGTTCGACAAGGTGGTTTCGACCCGCGCCGACAATGTGCAGACATTCGACCTGCGGCTGCCGGTGTGGCCGTTCTTCGCCCTTGCCTGGATCGGCGACGTGGCCGCGGTGCTGCTGATCGCCGTGCGCACCTATCGGCTGATCTTCCATCCCGAGCTGATCAAGCGCCCCGACGACCTGACCAAGCCGATCGAGTAGCATATGAGTTCCGACACCGTCGCCATTATCGGATTCGTCAGTCTGTTCGTCCTGATGCTGTTGCGCGTGCCGGTCGGTATGGCGATGGGACTCGTCGGCGTCACGGGTTTCGGCTATCTCACCAGCGGCGCGCCGGCGCTCAAGATCGTCGGCCACACGACGATGCGGACGGTGACCGATTTCAATTTCGCCGTGGTGCCGCTGTTCCTGCTGATGGGTTCGTTCGCCACGACGTCGGGCATGAGCCGCGAGCTGTTCCGCGCCGCCAATGCGTTTCTCGGACACCTGCGCGGCGGGCTTGGCATTGCGACGATCGCGGCCTGCGGCGGGTTCGCGGCGATCTGCGGCTCCTCGGTCGCAACGGCGGCGACCTTCTCGAAGGTCGCCTATCCTGAAATGCGCCGCTTCGGATATCCGCAGTCCTTCGCGACCGGCGTGATCGCGGCGGGCGGCACCCTCGGCATCATGATCCCGCCCTCGACGGTATTCGCGATCTACGGGCTGATCACCCAGCAGGATGTCGGCAAGCTGTTCATCGCCGGCATCGTCCCGGGCCTGCTCGCGATCTCGATGTACATGATCACCATCACGATCATCGGCTACGCTAAACCGGGCTTTCTGCCCGCCGGCCGGCATTCGCCGTGGAACGAGAAGCTTGCGACGCTCAAGGAGATCTGGGCAACTTTGCTCTTGTTCGCTTTTGTGATCGGCGGCCTCTATGGCGGCCTGTTCACCGCAACCGAGGCCGCGGGCGCGGGCGCCGGCGGGGCTTTCATCATCGGGGTCGCGCGCCGCAAACTGTCCGGCAAGGACATCCTGCATTCGCTGCTCGAGACGACGCGCACCACCGCCGCGGTGTTCACCATCCTGATCGGCGCGCTGCTGTTTGGCTATTTCCTCACCATCACGCAGACGCCGCAGAAGGTCACCGAATTCCTCACCGGCCTCGGCATCGGAAGCTACGGCGTACTCACGGTGATCATGCTCATGTATCTCGTGCTCGGATGCCTGATGGACGCATTGGCCATGATCATTCTCACGGTGCCGATCATCTTTCCGGTCATCACGCAGCTCGGCTTCGATCCGATCTGGTTCGGCGTGATCGTCGTGATGACGGTCGAGC
>JBBWZU010000670.1:0-2873 GCA_039649225.1 Hyphomicrobiales bacterium
AGTCGCGTGTCACCGGATTGATCTGCACGATCAGCACGTCCTCGGTCAGCGTCTCGCGAAAGAATGGAAAGATCGCCGGATTGGCCATGTAGCCGCCGTCCCAATACGGAGTGCCGTCGATCTCGACCGCGCGGAACAAAAACGGCAGGCAGGCCGAAACCATGATCACGTCTGCCGTGACCTTGTCGTGCGGAAAGAGGCGCAGGCGGCCGGTGAGAACGGTGGTCGCCGCGATGAACAGTGAGACTTCCTTGCTGGCGCGCACCGCGTCGAAATCGACGAAGCGCTCGATCAGGTCATGCAGCGGATTGATGTTGAGCGGGTTCAGGTCATAGGGTGACATGTATTGCGCGATGACGTTGAACCAGGCTTGCACCGGCGAGCCCTCATAGGGGGTAAATTGAAACAGCCGGTCGATCACGGTGCGCTCGAGGTCGGACAGGTTGCCGTCGCGGCTCGCCGCGCGCCAGAAATCCGCAAGGCGCTTGCGCGCTTCCTCCGGGCCGCCGCGCGCGAGCCCGTCGGCGAGCATGATGGCGTTCATCGCGCCAGCGGACGTTCCCGAAATGCCCTCGATATCGATGCGGTCGTCGGACAGCAGATGATCGAGCACGCCCCAGGTGAATGCCCCGTGTGCGCCGCCGCCCTGCAGGCCGAGATTGATCTTCTTGGCCGCGGGCTTGGGTTTCGGCGCCGCGCTGGCATCCGCGGCGCGCGGTTTCTTCGGCGGCCTGGTCATGAAACTCCTACCTCATCCCGAGGTGCCCGCCACATTCTCAACCCTCATCCTGAGGAGCCGAGCGTGGCGAGGCGTCTCGAAGGATGGCGACAAACACCTGCGCGCATGCCCTCGTCCTTCGAGACGCGCGCTTCGCGCGCTCCTCGGGATGAGGGCTATTCGGAATCACTCCGCGGTCCAGCCGCCGTCGATCGAGTACGACGAGCCCGTGATGGTCGCGGCGGCGTCGCCGGCGAGGAACACCGCGAGCGCGCCGACATTCTCCGGCGTGGAGAATTGCAGCATCGGCTGCTTTTCGGCGAGCAATTCGTTCTTCGCCTGCTCGACTGTCTTGCCTTCCGTCTTGGCGCGCGCTTCGATCTGCTGCTGTACCAGCGGTGTCAGCACCCAGCCTGGGCAGATCGCGTTGCAGGTTACGCCGTCATTGGCGGCTTCGATCGCGATCACCTTGCTGAGGCCGATGATGCCGTGCTTGGCCGCCACATAGGCAGCCTTCTCGGCGCTCGCGACCAGCCCGTGCGCCGACGCGATATTGATGATGCGGCCCCATTTGCGGCTCTTCATGCCGGGCAGCGCCACGCGCGACGTATGGAACGCTGCCGACAGATTGGTCGCGATCACCGCGTCCCATTTCTCGATCGGGAAATCCTCGACCTTGGCGACGAACTGGATGCCGGCATTGTTGATCAGCACATCGACGCTGCCGAAGGTCTTTTCGGTGGTCTTGATCATGTCGGCGATCTGATCCGGCTTGGTCATGTCGGCGGGTGAATAGATCGCCCTGACGCCGAACTCCTTCTCGATCCCGGCGCGTTCCTTCTCGATCGCGGCCGCCTCGCCGAAGCCATTGAGGGTGAGGTTCGCGGCCTCCTTGGCGAAGGCGCGCGCGATGGCGAGCCCGATGCCGGACGTGGAACCGGTGACGACGACGGATTTTCCCTTGAGCATGACGGAGGACCTGATGGTTTCGAGGGGCGGGGTGCGACGTTATATACCCCATTGTGGCAGCATTGCTGCACCGCAATATAGGCTATTCTTGCTCAGCGTCATCACACCGCGCGTGCAGGCGCCCTCATCGGAGCGGGGCGGCGTACAACGGAATCGGATATAACGACGTCATGGCGGCAGTTTTCCCGACCCCTGACCACGACCACGGGCGTTGCGCGGCTGATGCGCTGGCGCACGCCGAAGCGCTGTGTGTCAAGCGCGGGGAACGGCTGACCGCGATGCGCCGCCATGTGCTGGAAGTGCTCAGCGCCAGCCACAAGCCGCTCGGCGCCTATGAGATCATCGATTCTGTCGCGGCACGCGGGCCGCGCCCGGCGCCGATCACGATCTATCGCGCGCTCGACTTTCTGACCGCGCAGGGCCTGGTGCACCGGATCGAGAGCCGCAATGCGTTCCTCGCCTGCATCAACAATCACGCCGATGGCGCCCCGGTGGTGTTTCTGATCTGCGAGCGCTGCGGCGCGGTCGGCGAAGCGCCGTCAGCGGCGGTCGCCGAGAGCCTGAATGCGGCGGCAAAAAGCGCCGGCTTCATCCCCAAAAGTCCGGTGATCGAGATCACCGGCGTCTGTGCGCACTGCCGCGAATAGCTTAACCTACTGTTATTATGAGATAAATTGTTTGAGGCGATGAGGGCGCCCCGTTGGCTGGCGTCTTATTCTGGTGAATTGGCCCGGATAGGGTTCCCAAGGGGTGAATAACCACACTCCGGGTCCTAAATTGACGAAAACGGCTCGGTCTGGCACTCCCTTGGCCGAATTCAGGAGCAATCGATGACCCAGTCCGCAGCGCCGCTCGAGCGTCGCCAGTCCATTCCGGTCCTCGTCGGCAACGTAAAGGTCGGCGGGGGCGCGCCGATCGTCGTGCAGTCGATGACCAATACCGACACCGCCGACATCGACGGCACCACGCGCCAGGTGGCCGCGCTCCATCGCGCCGGCTCCGAGATCGTGCGCATCACGGTCGACCGCGACGAGGCGGCGGCCGCTGTCCCGCACATCAAGGAAAAGCTGCTCAAGATGGGCCTGGACGTCCCGCTGGTCGGCGACTTCCACTACATCGGCCACACGCTGCTCGCCGATCATCCGGCCTGCGCCGAGGCGCTCGACAAATACCGCATCAATCCGGG
>JBBWZU010000104.1:0-7493 GCA_039649225.1 Hyphomicrobiales bacterium
CAATGGACGACACGTCGTCGCGGCGTTGCAGCACCATTCGACCGGTTGTGTCGATGAGTAAAGCACCGGCGACGTCACGGTGGTTGTCAAGCGAGGTTGATGGCGTCGCGAATTTCCCTTCCGTAAAGGGGCCTAGAGAAGCTTTTCCAATTTTTGCACGCGCGCGAGGAAGTCTGGCCGTCGAGGAAACGTGCGAGCGATCTCCGCGGGACGGCGCGACCTTCCGTTCGTTCAACGCGCGCGTGACTGTGCCAATCGTCTTCGGCTTGAAAGGCGCGAACCATGGGCAGAAGGTCTCGTGCGCGCTCATTGAGGGCGAAGGCTCGCCGAAAAAATCCAGATCGACATGCTGCTGGCCGATCTTGCGTTTTCAAACTCCGCAGGTGGTCGATAGGCCCGCGCCTTGAAGCCTTGCGCGGCAAGGGGCGAGCGAAGAGGACGAGCGATCGGCGAACCGTCTCAATGCATTCGCTGGTGGTCAGGAGGTTGCGTCAGCACCCCTGTGGCTGGACTTGGCTCCGACTGGTGAGCCTCGATTGCGCGACACCTGGGGCAAGTCTCGGCGCGAAATTCGATACGCCCCGACCATGGAACACTCTCATTCCGAACCTCGACGAAGATGCATCTACACTCGAACATGGGGCAGCTTCTTACGACCCGGATATCTGGTCCATCTCCATCCTCGCGACCGACGGTGGCGCCTGCGGTCCCGGAAGGCGCGCGCGGAGCGCTCCCAACTCCTCAGCTACAATGCGGTGCTGCGCATGCTGTTCCTGTGCGCAGCGCGGCCCGCGTCCATCGGGTCCGGTGACGGACGTGACCGGCCGTGCGAGCTGGCGCGGCCGAGCGTCCCGACGAAAAGTCTTCCTGCCGGGCATCCTTTCCGTCGTGGAACTTTGGCGGTATCAGAAACCTTGTACGGCCATGGCCGATGCCAGCTATTGCAGAGCGGAACCGAAGCCTTGCGGCGATCAAGCGGCAGCCGCAACCGGGCCCGGTGCCAGGACGCCATCTTTTGCGGCCAGGAGCGGACATGGCCTCTGACCGCCTGACGACATCTGGTCCGGGCTCCCCGGCATCATGCGGCGAATCCGGAGCATCGAAGAGCGAACAATCATGCTCGGCCTGCGGCCAAGTCACCCCACAAGCGCTTCGCTTCCATGCGAACGGATGTGCGATCTGGCAATGCGGAATCTGCGGCCTCGGGCGGGCTGACACCAAAGGTTTCGATCCAGGCGCGTATTACACCGCGGATTACTTTTCCGGCCGCCACAACGACGGCTATTCGGACTATCGCGGAGCAGAGCCAGTGCTGCGGCGCGAGTTCGCTCACAGCGCCGACTTCGTTCGCCGCTTCAGCGCCGGGAACCGGCTGCTCGACCTGGGCTGCGCCTATGGCTTTTTCCTCAAGGAGGCTGCTCAGCGCCACTTCGAGGTTTTTGGCATCGAACTCGCCGAGGACGCGGCCCAGTCATGCCGGGACGCGGGGCTGAATGTGTTCTCGGGCGTTGCCGACGAGGCCAACATGACAAGCATCGGGAAGGTCGACATCATCACCATGTTCGATGTCATCGAACACCTGCCGCAGCCGCGGGAGACCCTTGCGCTATGCGCCCGCCACCTCAAGCCCGGCGGTGTCATCGTGATCACAACCGGCGATTTTGCGTCACTGGCAGCGCAATGGGCCGGCAGGAAGTGGCGGCTGATGACACCTCCGCAGCATCTCTGGTTTTTCACCAGGGAAAGCCTGCGACGAATGGGCGCGACGCTTGGGCTGACAATCGAGCATTTCGATCATCCGGGGAAGATCGTTCCGCTCTCCCTCATCATGTTCCAGTTGCGGCGGATGATCGGCCTGCGCGGCCCGGTGATTGCTGCCGCCAGTCACGTCGGCATTCCGGTCAATCTTTTCGATGCCATGCGCGTCGTGCTGCGCAAGGGGCAAGCATGAGCAACGAGCGTTTGACCTGGTCGCAGATCCTCCTGCTGATAGGCTATGCGGTGGGCATGTCCGGCGGGCAGGTCCTGTTCAAACTCGCTGCAAACCGTTACGGCAGCGCCGACGGAACGACGGCGGAGCGGATTTTTGGCCTGCTGCACAACATCTTTTTTGTTTCGGCGCTGATACTCTACGCCGGGCTGGCGGTCCTCTGGGTGTGGATCCTCACTTTCACGCCACTCTCGCGGGCCTATCCGTTCGTCGCGCTGGCATTCGCCCTCACACCATTTCTCGGCGCAATACTGTTCAGCGAAGCCATGCCGGTGCGGCTCACCTTGGGCATCGTCCTGGTTCTTTGCGGTCTTCTCCTTGTCATGAGTTGACGGAACCAAAATCACATCGGTGCCGTTACGTGGATACACACGTGTCCAAGGCGTCTGTGAATGTGTATCGCGGTTCACGTTCAGCCTCACGCTCCGGTTGAGCATCTGACGTGCCTGTCATACGGCGCGTCGTAATGCAAAACGGTTCATCGACATCGGTATGGGTGGTTTGTGCGGCCTATAACGAAGAGGCCACGATCGCCCGCGTGGTTGCCAGCGTCCGGAACGCGCGACTCAACATCGTCGTGGTCGACGATGGATCGATCGACCGCACGCGGGATCTTGCCGGGACAGCCGGGGCTGCAGTGGTTCGCCATCCCATCAATCTTGGCCAGGGCGCGGCACTGAAGACCGGAATCGACTACGCCCTTTCCCAAGGCGCCGATATCCTCGTGACGTTTGACGCCGATGGCCAGCATCGGGTCTCCGACATTCCGGCTCTGCTCGATGCGCTCGCGCGCGAGCGCGCCGATTTTGCGCTTGGCAGCCGGTTTCTCAATCATTCGCCCCATGTGCCGATTGCGCGCCGCATTCTGCTCTGGGGCGCAACGCTATTCACAACAATCACGACGGGCCTGCGCCTGACCGATACTCACAACGGTTTGCGCGCATTCACGCGGCAGGGCGCCGCCGCGCTGCGGCTTCGCCAAAACCGTATGGCGCACGCATCGGAGATCCTCGCCGACATCGCCGCCAGCGGCCGGCACTATGTCGAAATTCCAGTCACTATCGATTACACCGCCTACTCACTGGCGAAGGGGCAGCACGGAGGCGATTTCGTGATGATCCTGCTCGATCTGTTCGCGCGAAGACTGCATCGATGATTGCGCAAACCGTACTGTCGTTGCTGCTCTGCAGCGTGCTGGTCTATTCCTGGGCCGAGCACAAACGCGCATCGATCGTGGCGCTCGCGTCGGCTACGGCCGCCCTGGCGGGACTGTATTTCGTCTGGTTTCCATCCCACAGCACGTGGGCGGCGGAACTGGTCGGCATCGGACGCGGCGCCGACCTCATTCTTTACATGTGGGTCTGCATCAGCCTTATCATCCTCCTGAATCTCCACTTGAAGCTTCGCAACCAGCACGAATTGATCACTGCTCTGGCGCGGACGATTGCGCTTGCCAATACGGGCTCTCACAGCGAGGAGCGCCGGCTCCACACCGGGCCGCCGCCGTCGACCCCCGTCATGGATGAGACCGACGAACCCGGCCGCTGTGCCGCCTCGGCGGACGGGCATAATTCCCGCCGGACGCCCGATGAACCTTTTGACTTCGATCGATCGGGGCCGGCGGAAATCGGCGGCACGTGCGCGCGTGCTTCCCGCGTGGGATAATTCGCGTTGAATGGTGCTCGCGCCCGGTGGAACAATTTGCGTGCGCCCGGTGTTTCAGCCGCCAGTGAGTATGGCTCAAGGCAGCATCCTGCATGCGTCCGGTCGATGTCCACGCGGAGGCTGTTTCAGCACGGGTTTCCGCCCCAATCCTTGAACCGCCAACTCTTCAGCGCCCGCGGAAAGCGCTTTTGCATCTCTGGATGCGCGTTAGCCTGCATCCCGCGACTGCCTTCGTTCTCCTTTCGCTCGCCTTCGGATCCCTCGTCAGCCTGGTAACTCCGCCGCTGCGCGGACCAGACGAGATATCTCATTTCTTGCGCATCTACGCTTACGCCCGCGGGTCGCTTCTCGCCCCCGCGGAGGTCGGGGGCCGCAAGGGAATCTTCGTGGAGCGTGAGCTGTATCACCAGCTCTCATTTTTCACGGACGCAGGCGAATTGTTCGCCACCAACCGGGAGCGGGGCGTTCGCTATGGGCGGCTCATGGCGCTCTACCGCGACTTCTCCATTACGGTTGATGACGAGTTGGACCGTCCCACCGTGTTCGCGCCGTTTGCCGGGGCAGGAGGCTACAGCCCGGTCGTGTATGCGCCATACATCGCCGGAGCAGCAACCGGACGCCTGCTTGGGCTCGACCTTCCCGAGATGCTGCTGCTGATGCGCCTGCTCGGACTGGCCGCATTCACCGCGGTCGTCGCCTATGCGATCGCGGTAACGCCGATTCTGAAATGGCCGTTTGTGCTCATCGCGCTGCTGCCGGTATCGATCTACAACCGCTCGGTTCTCAGCGCGGACGGTGCCGCGTTCGCCGCTGCCTTGGCGATCACCGCGGTGTGTCTGAAACACGCGTGGGCCCCTGGCGCCGGCCGCGTCTGGGAGCGCGCACTGTGGATGACCTTGTGTACTCTCAGCAAGCAGCCGCAGATCGCATTCATCATACTGGAGTTGACCGTCTTCCGGCTCAAGGAGCTGCCGCGCCGCTGGATCAGCAGTGCAATCGTCGTGCTGCCGGGACTTATTCTGTCGCCACTCTGGGTGATCGCAATTTCGGCAGACATAGGAGCCTGGCGTCTCCAGGAGAACGCGTCTCACCCGCCGGAACACTTCGATCCGATATGGAAGCTCCGCTACATGTGGGAGCACCCATTTCATTTTCCACTGGCGACATGGAATGCTCTCAATGACTGGGGCGGCCGGCTGTGGCCGGAACTCATTGGAATCCTGGGTTGGCAGGATATTCCCCTTCAACCCTGGACCTATCTCGTGCTCACGGCCTTGCTCATTCTCGTGCCTGTTCAACGCGTGGAGCTGGACGCAGCCACACGTGCGCGCATCGCGGTGATGACCGGACTTGCTGCGCTTGGCTACGTCGTGCTGGTGTATCTGATCTTCTTTCTTACCTATACGCCGCTCGATGTGGACCACGTTCGGGGCGTTCAGGGACGATATTTCGTTATCGCTCTCCCGGTCGCTGCGGTGTTCGTTGCGACGGTGATCAACCGCGAACTGCCGGCGGGCATGCCTGCGGCGATTGCGATCGCCGGCTCGATCATCGCGGGAATCACCACGGTGGAAGAGCTCCGCCAGGCCCATTGGCACTAGGCCGGGCGCGGCGGCGCGGCAGTTTGGATCAGCCGCACGAGGCTGCACGCATCGCCCGTGCATTTGGGTCGTTCGGCCAAACTGAGCCTAAGAAGTAACCCTCCGGCGCCGGCCTTGCAGCGCTGACGGCTGCGATACTGACTGTTCTTATGGACGTCCTTACTGACAGTCACCAAGTGCATCGGGGTGGTGGATAGCAGTACAGGTGGGGTCAGCGTTGATTTCATGCGCTGACCCGGATCGGTCGTCCCAGCCACCTGTCCCTAATTTCCGTGTCTTACCGAAGGGGTGCAGTCCACTTCTTGTAATGAATTTCTGAATGCCCTCGCCCCGTCGGCATCATCGACAAGATAAAAACTCTCCCAATATTGCCCGTTCTGCCGATTTCCGATATAACAAAAATCCGCCCGTGGTCCGAAAACCGCGGGCGTTTTGCGTTCCAGGCCCGCCGACGTTTGCATTCGGCTCGCCGGCCAACGGCTTCCCTCATCTCAGGAGCACCAATGACGAAACTGCAGCACGCCGACGGCCAGGCCGGCGGCGCCGAGGGCGCTCGCGCGAACCCGAACCCGGTCACGCCAGCGGAGGCAAAAGCGATATGGGAAATCCTGGAAGAACCGGTTAGCCGCTCGGTCGCCGACTGGTTCACGGCGCGCGGGCGGCCGGTCAGTCATGAGACCATCTGGCAATGGAAGCGTGCAGGGTGGCCGGACAGTTCAGCCGCGGACATCGCGAAGGCGGCCGGCGCGGTGCGGGCAAACACCGAAATGGCCGCCGCCGCGCTGAACGGCGACGCGGGCGCCAACAAGGCCGCCGTCATCGAGCCGAACCTCAACACGAAGGCCGTGCGAGAGATGAGCGCGCCACCGGATCAGCGCAGCAACGCGGACCGGGCCGAGGAGGCGCTGCTCGCGGCGCTCGCCTGCGCGACAGCGGTGTTCGAGAGTATCCGCAACATCGCGCTCGGTGTGCCCAGCGTCCATGCTGCCGGCGCCGCGGATGAGCGCCCGGTCCTGTTGCTGGAGGAACCGGACAACATCGCTGAAATGATGGAGACGGCGAGCGAGGCGATCAACACGGCGGTCGCGGGGTTCGGGCTCCTCGCCGCGTTGCGCGCCGAGCAGTCAGTATCGGCGCCGGGCATGACGGGCCTCGGATCATCAAGGCACTGAACCATGCAACTGCCCTCGCGGGGTCCGCATGAGTGACAGGCCGACTCCGGCCGAAGCCATGGCGCTGTGGTACAGTCTCGACAGACCAAGCGGCCACGAGGTCGCGGCGCGATTCACGGCGGCAGGCCGGCCGATCAGCTACAGGACCATCACGCGGTGGAAAAAATCAGGATGGCAGGGCGTCGCGAACGCGCCCAGGACCGACAGGCCGACACCGGCAGAAGCGCAGGCGATCTGGAACAGCCTCGAACAACCGACCCTTCACAAGGTCGCCGATGCATTCAAGGCGCAGGGCCGGCCGGTCAGCCCCGCGACCATCTGGAATTGGCAGCAGGCCGGATGGTCGGACGTGACCGCGCAGAACGCCGTCGCGAAGGCCAATCGAGCGGTCGAGCAAATCGCCGCGGCGCTTCCGGCCCTGACCGGCGATGCCACATCCACTTTGTCCGACTTCTTGAGTGGGGGCGACGCTGTGACTGACGCGCACAACGATGACCAACGCCGGAATGACGCGCGCAGCAAGGCCGAGATCACCGAAGACACGCTGCTCGAGGCGATGCAGACCGCGAGGGCCGTCAATGCGGCGATCCACAAAGTGGCGGCGGCCGTGACCAGGGCAGACGTTTCGGTTTCCGCGAACGCGCCGCTGCCGATGCTGCTGCGGCAACCGGACGGCATCGCCAAGCTGATGATGGCGAGCAACACAGGCATCAGCATAACGATCGCCGGGATGCGGCAAGCTCCCGCGATGCGCGCGGAGGCGGCGGCCGAAATCCCCGGAACGCAGACCGTCTATCCGCCGGACGAAAACGATCCGCCGGAGGGAGGCGACCTGTCGCCCGCCGCATGGGAAGAGATCAGGGAGGTTTGGGGACTGTTCAAAGAAGCTGACGCGGCGCGCGCCATCGGGGACATGGAGCGGGTCGAGCAGGCTGTCCGTCGGAGGGACGAAATCCACCAGGCAGCCGATGCACGGAGAGTTCGGAAGGATTATCCGGCGCGCTCAGCGATCGAGGCGATTGACGAAGAGGTCAGAGCGATCATGAGGGGAAAATACGACAAGAC
>JBBWZU010000698.1:0-8566 GCA_039649225.1 Hyphomicrobiales bacterium
CTCCTCAGGATGAGGGCTGTGAAAATGTTGCTCATCGTGCTCATCACGCCGCGTCCTGAAAATTGTCCTTCGCCCGCCCCATCAGGTCGATGAACACATCCTCGAGCGAGGGCTTCGAGCGTTCCCATGTGAACCGCGTGTCGGCACGCGCGGATGCGATCGCGGCCTCGAGCGCGGCTTCATCGCGACCCGACACATGCAGGCTGGTGCCGAACGGCGCCACCATGTCGACGCCCGCGCGACCTTCGAGATCATGTGCGAGCTCGCCAAGCCCTTCGCCGCCGACCACATACGTCGTGAGATGCGAATGCTCGATCACCTCGGCCACGGTGCCGTGCACCAGCAGATGCCCATAGGCGATGTAGGCGATTTCGTGACAGCGCTCGGCCTCGTCCATGTAGTGCGTGGAGACAAGTACGGTCAGCCCATCGGCCGCGAGCGCATGGATCTCGTTCCAGAACTCGCGCCGCGCTTTGGGATCGACGCCGGCAGTCGGTTCGTCGAGCAACAGCAGTTTCGGGTTGGGCAGCGTGCAGGCGCCGAGCGCGAGGCGCTGCTTCCAGCCGCCAGAGAGCGAGCCTGCGAGTTGCTCTTCGCGGCCCTTGAGCCCGAGCCGGTCGACCATGCGGCGCGCCGCGTCCGTCGGCTCCTTGATGTCGTAAAGCCGCGCCACGAATTCCAGGTTCTCGCGCACCGAGAGATCCTGATACAGGGAAAAGCGCTGCGTCATGTAGCCGACCTGCAGCTTGATCTTGTCGGTCTCGGTAAGGATGTCGTAGCCAAGGCACGTGCCGCGCCCTTTGTCGGGCGTGAGCAGGCCACATAGCATGCGGATCGTGGTGGTCTTACCCGAACCGTTCGGCCCGAGGAATCCGTAGATCGACCCGCGCTTCACCTGCATCGAGAGGTCCTGCACTACGACACGGTTGCCGAACGATTTGGTCAGGCCTTCGACTTCGATCGCGATGTCCGGTGCGACGCTCATTTCTTCGCCTCCGCGACATGGCCCAAAAGCGAAACCTGCACCGGCTGCCCGACACGCAAGCCATCCGCCGTATCGGTGCGCGCCTCGACCATGAACACCAGCTTGTTGCGCTCCTCCAGGCTGTAGATCACCGGCGGCGTGTATTCGGCAGCGCGCGCCATGAAGCTGACCTTCGCGCTCACCGGCTTGCAGCCGTCGCAGGTCACCTCGATGCTGTCGCCATAGGCAATCTTCGCCAGCATCGCCTCGGCAACGAAGAAGCGGATCTTGATATTGCCCGGCGGCAGGATCGCCACCACCGGCCGCCCGGCCGGCACCATCTCGCCCGGACGATAATAAATCTGCTGCACGATACCATCCGCCGGCGCGGCAAGCTTGCGCCGCGTGAGCTTGGTCTCGGCCGCGTTGCGCCGCGCCTGCGCGGCCGCCAGCGACTCGCGCGAAGCCTGGATATCCTCGTCACGCGAGGCCAGTTGCGCGACCGTGATCTGCCGCTTTACTTCTTCCAGCGCGGCCTTGTCGCGCGCCGAGTTGGCGCGCGCGATATCGACCTGCGCCTGCGCGGCGACGCCCCTGGCCGAAAGCGTGTTCTGGCGATCAAGCTCGGCATTGGAGAGCGCAACCGCAGATTCGGCGCGCTTTTCCTGCGCCTGCAGCACCGCCACCTCTTCTTTGCGCTGCTGCGCGGATTCCAGCCGCGCGAGCCGCGCGCGCGCTTCGGCGACCTGCGCCGAGGCGGTATGCACGTCGGCCTCCTGCAGATCGTCGTCGACCGAAAACAGCGGCGCGCCGGCCACGACCGCGTCGCCCTCGCGCACGTTCAGCGTCTGCACGCGCCCCACTTCGTCCGGTCCGACGAACACGAAGTCGGCTTCGACCCAGCCCTGCATGCGGCCGGTGTCGGTCTTGCCGCAGGCGGCCAGCGCGAGCGCGGCCGCGAGAAGAAATACTCGCGCGATCATTTTGCGCTCCCAAACAAGATACCGATATGCGCGCGCACCAGCGCGGGCACATCCAGCGGCTCGAACTTGTCGAACAGCGCGTGCCACATGATGCCGACCAGCATCGGCGCGATGATCAGCTGCGGAAAGCGCGCAAGCGAGTCGTTCGGCAGCTCGCCGCGCTCAGCCGCACGCGCCATGATCGGACGGACGATCGCAATCACGCGCGCGACCACCTCGCGATAGTAGAACTCCGCGATGGCCGGAAAGCGCGAGCCCTCGTTCAGGATCAGCCGGATGATGTCTTTCCGCCGCGTGCCGTAGATCTCGCGCACGAATGTGTTGAGCAGCCCCTCGACCAGCATCCGCGCCGGAATGTCGACGTCGCGCGTCTTCTCCAGCATCCCGAGAACGGGATGCACCAGCGAGCGCACCAGATCCTGGAATAGCGTCTCCTTGTCGGCGAAGTAGAGATAGATCGTGCCCTTGGCGACGCCGGCCCGCTTGGCAACATCATCGAGCCGCGCGCCCTCGTAGCCGCGTGCCGTGAACTCATCGAGCGCCGCCGCGAGGATTGCCTCGCGCCGCGCCTCGGGTGACAGGGCGCGGCGTTTGGGACGAGCGGGCATTGCATCGGCCTCGCGCCGCAGTTCCGCTTTCAACGCGGCCGCTCCCTTTCGTCTTCCTTCCCGGATCAATGCGCGCGCCATGTTGCGCCTTTGTATTATGACTGACTGGTCAGTCATATATCGCAGGCACGGACCCGATGCAAGCCGCGGTGGAGCTTTTTTGGTGGAAGCGGTCGAGCCGGGAAACGGGTGGGTTCGCCCGCGCGCCGCATCTAGTTTGCCGGCAACAACGAGGCACCCCCCATGAATCGATCAACCACCCGCTCAAAACCCGACCTGCTGCCGCCGACTTTCAACCGTCTCGCCTGGTCGAACCTTGCGGCGCAGTCGGCCGAACAGATCGCGCTCGCCGCGGCGCCGATCGTTGCCGTGCTGCTGCTGGGCGCCGGCGAGGGACAGACCGGCCTGCTGCAGACGGCGCTGACGCTGCCATTCGTGCTGTTCGCGATCCCGGCTGGATTGCTGGCCGACCGCATCTCGCGGCGACGGCTGATGGCGGCCTCCGAGGCGTTGCGGGCGGGCGCGCTGATCACGACCCTGGCGCTGATCTGGTTCGGCCTGTTGACGCTCCCCCTGCTCGCCGGGCTCGGCTTCATCGCGGTGTGCGGGACCGTTGCCTACAGCGTGGCGGCGCCCTCGCTGGTGCCCTCGCTCGTGCCGCCGCAGTCCCTGCCCGCCGCGAATGCGCGCATCGAGCTCGCGCGGACGGTGGCGTTTGCCAGCGGCCCGGCCTTGGGCGGCGTTCTGGTCGGCTGGATCGGCGCCGCGCCGGCCTTCGGCTTTGCCGCCGCATTGTCCGTTATCGCGGTGGTGCTGCTCGCGGGAATTTTCGAACCCGCGCGACCACCGGCCGCGCGCCGCCATATCGTGCAGGATATCGCCGAGGGCGCCACATTCGTCTTCCGCCATCCGTTGCTGCGGCCGGTGTTCGTGACCCAGTTCATCTTCAACACCGCATCATTCAGCATTTTTGCCGTGTTCGTGCCCTACGCGGTGCGCCATCTCGGCCTTTCGGCGCAAGGCGTCGGAACGACGCTGGCGATGTTCGGCGTCGGCATGGTGGTCGGCGCGCTGCTTGCGACCCGCGTCATGCGCCGGCTGCCGTTCGGCGTGGTCATTGCGCTCGGACCCATTGTGGGCTTTGCGGCTGCGGTCGTGATGGCGGCAACGACGCTTGCGGCGACGCCGTTGCTGGCGGGCTTGAGCTTCTTCCTGCTCGGCTGCGGCCCAATTCTGTGGACCATCAGCACCACCACGCTGCGCCAATCCGTCACGCCGCCGAGCCTGCTCGGCCGCGTCTCGGCGATCAACATCATGAGCTATGGGGCGCGGCCGCTCGGCGCCGGCCTCGGCGCGCTGGTCGGCGGCACTTACGGCGCGGAAACGTGTCTCTATCTGGCGGTGGCAGGATTCGGCGCCCAGGCGCTGGTGATCCTGATGTCGCCGGCGGTTGGTCTGGCGCGCCAGCCCGAGATGGTTGAGGACCTGCCGAAGGCCGCGGCGCGCTGTATTTAGCGGGTCCGGTACCCGCACGCGATTGATTTATCCCGCCCGCGTCCTGACCCGATTGAAGATTTCAGCGGATTCGTCCTATGAAGGCGCCCGGACCAAGGGTGAACGTCATGGACAAAGAGGTCAAATCCGGATGGGTGGAGGAAAAGTGCCCCAAATGCGGAGGCACCGGCATCTATTCGAGCGCGCGGCAAGTTCGCGTCGGCCACCCGCCGGCCTCCATGGACGTCCCATCATGCCCGCAGTGTCGTGGCCTCGGGAAGATCAAGACGCGCGTGCCGAGCAAAGCGTGACCTAAAACGCTTCAAGGCCGGCGTCTGAGCAGATAGCGCACGGTCTTGGCGCCGCCGTCGACCGCCGCTGTTCCGACCTCCCAGAACCCTTGAGCGGCGTGGAATGCGTCCGATGTCGGGTTGGGCGGCTGCATGTTCACCTCGCAGGCGAGGTGTGTATGACCAAGCTGATCGGCCCGCCTGAACAGATCCGCATAGAGCAAGCGTCCCAGCCCATGCCGCCGATACGGCTTCGCGACAACCACGCGATCGACATAGATGAATTTTTCGAACCGATCGCGGAACCAGAGAAAGTGTCCGCCGTCATAATCGTCACTTTGCCCGAAGGCCAGCAGGAACGCCGCACCCGGCGCGATGAACGTCCCCACCAGAGCTGACGCTATCATCCGATCGAATTTCTCTCCCGTCATCAGCGAGGTTTCGCGGGCGCTGGCGTTGTTGACGTGAAGCAGCGCCTCCCGCGCGGAGGTGTCGTCGCGCAGATCCTTGATCTCTTTTGGCATCAGGCGCTCATGTCGTAGAGTGGCTCAAAAGTCTGCCGCGATGAAAGAGCAACCGCATGAGCGAAAAGACCGTCGCGCAAAAACTCGGGCTCAAGGCCGGCAAAACCTTAGCTGTTCGACAGCCGCCTGAGAACGTCGTGACGCTGATCGGGGCTTTGCCCTCGGGTGCGAAACTGGCCACCGCCGAGAATAAGCCCTGCGCGCTGATCCTGATGTTTGCCAAAGACATGGCGGCTCTCGCCAAAGGGCTGCCCGGTTGCAAGCGCCGGCTGGAGCCCGGCGGTGCGCTCTGGGTCGCCTATATCAAAGGCACATCCCCCAAAAAGACGGATATCAATCGGGACAGCATTCGCGACTACGTCGCAACAATCGGCCTCGACACGGTGTCGCAGATCGCCATCGACGAGGACTGGTCGGCGCTGCGTTTGAAGGTCGTTCAGGCATAGCGCACAGAGTCTGATCCAGCCGAGGCTATTCGGGATCCCCCTCAAGCGCGCCCTACCCACCCTTGGCGTCGCACACCCAGGCGCGGATCACGCAATTCTTTCCGCCGTAGCGATGACATTGCTCGCTCGCGGTATTCTGCGCGCTCGCAAGGCTCGCCGCCTGCGCCCAGCCATTTGGTCCGCAGGGATTGCGTCCATCGATCGCCAGCGCCGCGCAGGTGCGGCGAAACATGGTGACGACCTTGCAATCTCTGCCCTTGCATTGCGCCTTGGCGCGCAACGCGGCCGCCTCGGGCGAATAGTCGTCGAACGAATAGCCGAATGCGCCGCACTGTCCGGCCGCGAGCGCGCCGGCCGCATATGTCTGAACGGCGCTGGCGTTAAGAAATGCAAGCACGGCAAAACACGCCGCGAGTCGCGCGGTACGCATGGATGATCCCTCAGCCTATAACCCCGAGGGGATGCTATGCGTAAACCCTTAAACCGGATTAAACGCGGTCCATGGCGGCGCGCACCGCGATCAGCGCCTCGGGCGTGTCGACGTCGGTGAGCGCGGCCGCGTCATCGATCGGCACTTCGGCGACCGCCTCGGCGTAACCGGCAATCAGATGGCGCGCGCCGACATCGCCTTCGACGGCAAGGAGATCGGGAAAGAAGCGCCGCGACCACAGCACCGGATTGCCGCGCTTGCCATCAAGGGTTGGGATCACGACCAGCGCGCCGCGCTCGGGGTCGAACGCGCCGATCAGCCGGTCGATCAGGGCGGCACTCACCTGCGGCATGTCGCCGAGGCAGACGATCGCGCCGTCGGCCGCCGCCGGCACGGCCGCGATGCCGGTTTTCAGCGAGGTCGAAAGACCTTCGGCGAAGTCCGGATTGTTCACGAAGGTCACCGGCAGCCCGGCCAGCGCGCGCTCGACGCGTTCGCGCTGATGGCCGGTGACGACGATCACCGGCCTGGCGCGCGAGGCCAGCACCTGCTCGGTCGCGATCCGAACCAGCGGGCGGCCGTTGATCTCCTCGGTGAGCTTGTTCGGCCCGCCCATACGGGTCGAGCGGCCGGCGGCGAGCACGAGGCCGGCAACCTTCTGGCCTTTTTCCGGCTCGGCAACCGCGCGCGGTTGCGGCCGCGTCACGATCTCCATCAGGAGACCGCCGACGCCAAGGCCGGTGATGTCGGCGCGCCGGATCGGCAGCCCGGCCAGCAGGCGCATCAGGATCCAGTCGAAGCCGTTTTCCTTCGGGGAGCGCGCGCAGCCGGGCGCGCCGAGCACCGCGCGGCCGCCGGCTTCCGCGACCAGCAGCAGATTGCCGGGATCGACCGGCATGCCGAAATGCTCGATGCGTCCGCCGACCGCCTCGACCGCCGCCGGAATGACATCGCGCCGGTCCGCAATCGCCGAGGCGCCGAACACGACCACCAGCTCGGCGCCGGCTTTGAGCACCCCGTCGAGCGCCTGCGCCAACGCCTTCGTCTCGTGCGGCACGCGCTTTTCGGCGACGATGGTCGCGCCGGCCGGCGCAAGGCGCTCTTGCGTAACCTTCAGGGTCTTCTCGATCACCTTGTCGGCGAGACCCGGCAGCAGCGTCGAGATGATGCCGACTTTTTTCACCCGGAACGGCGCGACGCGCACGATCGGCGTTGCGGCGCGCGCGGCGGCCACCGCCTTGTCGCGAGCCTCACCAGCGACCGCAAACGGAATGATTTTCACCGTCGCGATCATCTTGCCGGCGACGACCGGCGCATAGGCGGCAAGCGTCGCAAACGTGATGTCCGGATCGACGTCGTTGAGCGCATCGACGCCGGCTCTGTCGACCACCAGCACGCCCGGAGCCTGCGCGAACAAATTCGCCCGCCCCGTGAACGCGCGATCGATATGCACGCCCTCGCCGGCGACCGCGGCCGCGATGTCGGCGGCCGCGACGTCCTCCGACACATCACCGGGCTCGAGCCGCGCCACGACGATGTCGGACACCTTCGCGGCTTCCAGCGCGGCGATTTCCGGCTTGCCGATCAGCGTGCCCTTCTTGAGCACCATGCCGTTCTGTCGGATCGAATGCACCGCGACGGCGCCCTCGGCCTCGCGCGGCGGGACGGCACCGAACTTCATCGCTTGCCCTCCGGCGTCAGGCGCAGCCGTGACGTGATCTCGCCCATGATGGCGACCGCGATTTCCGGCGGCGAGATCGCCCCGATGGGAAGCCCGATCGGCGCGTGGATGCGCGAAAGCTGGTCATCGCTCGCGCCCTGCTCCTTGAGCCGTTCGAGCCGGCGCCCGTGGGTTTTGCGCGAACCGAGCGCGCCAATGTAGAAACACTCGCGCGCCAACGCATGCAGCAGCGCCGGGTCATCGACTTTCGGGTCATGCGTCAGCGCGACAAAGGCGGTGTAGCGGTCGACGCCAAGCGGCGGCAGCGCGGTGTCGGGCCATTCGGCGATCACCTTCACGCCGGGAAAACGCTCCGGACTGGCAAACGCAGTACGCGGATCGACGATAGTCACGTCATAGCCAAGCAGGGCCGCGACCGGCGCCAGCGCCTGGCTGATGTGAACCGCGCCGATTGCGATCAGCTTGGTCGGCGGCACGTGCACGGTGAGAAACACCTTACCCTCGGTCGTCTCCTCCATGCCGCTCTTGCCCGAGCGCAGATGCGCTTCGAGCAGGTCCTTCAGCGCATCGGCGGCGATCTTGTCCTGTGTTACGAGCCGCTGCTCGCCCGACTCCTGGTGCGTGACGACGACCGCTGCGCGCCGCGCCGCGCGTTCGGTGTTGAGGGCTTTGAGGATGTCGAGTCTCATTGACGTTCCAATCCGCTCGTCCGCGCGAAAGCGCTCGTAGGGCGGGCAAAGCGCAGCATGCCCGCCGACAAGACGCGGGCACGGCGCTGCGCGCCTTTGCCTGCCCTACCAACCGATTGATTCATCAGTCCACCTTCTCGACGAACACCCGGATGGTGCCGCCGCAAGAGAGTCCGACCTTCCAGGCGGTCTCGTCGGCAACGCCGAACTCGATGGTTTTCGGTTTGCCGCTCTCGATCACGTCGAGCGCCTCGGTCACGACCGCGCCCTCGACGCAGCCGCCCGACACGGAGCCGAGAAAATTGCCTTCGTCATCGATCACCAGGTTCGAGCCGACCGGACGCGGCGCCGAGCCCCAGGTCTCGACCACGGTCGCGAGCGCGACCCCGCGCCCGGCTTTGCGCCAGTCCTCGGCGGCTTTCAGGATGTCTTCGTCGCGTGCCAGCGTGTCCATGAT
>JBBWZU010000699.1:0-6455 GCA_039649225.1 Hyphomicrobiales bacterium
GCCTTGGCGTCATCCCACGAGACATTGATCACGGGATGACGGCCGCGCCGTCCGCCTTCGTCGGCCGGCTGGTAGCCATTGCAGCCGCCGGCCGCCACACAGGCATCCCATTCGTCGAAGGTCACGGCGAACTTGCCGACCGCGAAGGCCTTGCTGATCGACACCGTGTGCTGCGGCCCTTCATTGCTGGCGCGTCCAGGTTCGCCCTCGGGAGAGCCCATCGTGAAGCCGCCCGGCGGCACCACGATCATCTCGGGACAGTTGACGCATTCGGTCAACGTATCTTTCGGCTTGAGCACGCGCTCCTGCGCAGACGTCAGCGGCAATGACCGTGTCGCGGGCGGATAGACGCCGACAGCCGGCGTCGCGGCGTTCGGGGGCAGCGGCGAGGCCGGGACTGCGGCGACCTGCTGCGACCCCTTGCTCAATTCCGCGAGCTTCGCGCGCGCCGGCCCGGCGTAAATGCTTTCGCCGTGACGCTGAAGAAAGGCCTGCAACGGTTCGGGCGCCGTCGCGTCCTTGACGGCGAGCCAAGCCTGTGCGGATTCAGCCGCGCTCGGCGGCCGCGACATGACGCTCCCGGCTTCCGAGGCCTGCGGCTCGCTGCGGGTCAGCACCGGCGGCGCATTGTCGGTCGGTCTGCTGCTCGCGAGCGCCGCAGTGGCTGCCGGCCGTTGCTGCTGCTTGGCGGCTTCGAGCCGATCGCGCGCCGTGCTGGCATAGATGCTGTCGCCGTGACGCTTGAGAAACTGCTCGAGCGTCGTAATGTCCTTGCTGTCCTTGACGGTGAGCCAGGCCTGCGCGGATTCCATCGCGCTGGGCGGCTTGAGAATTGGGGCAGCCAGTTGCGGGCGCGGTTGCTTGGCAATCGGCACTGCCGGCGCGCCGGAAGGGGCCAGCGCGACCACCGCCGGAGCGCCGCCCGGAAGCGGAGACTTCTTGAGTTCCTCCAGCCGCGCCTGCGCAAGCGTTGCGTAGAAGGTGCCGTTGAACTGGCGGACAAAGGCCTCGAGCAAAGCCGGGCTGGTGGTGTCCTTGGTGGCAGTCCAGGCTTGCGCGGCTTCGCTCAATCCGGGCGACGCCGATGTCGCGGCGGATGCGCTCGGCGCCGCCGGCGGCACCAGGAAGAAATTGCCCGACAGGTCGTGATTGAACGCAGGCCGCTGCTCGTGCCGGATGGTCGACGCCAGCGTCTCGACCTGGCTGCGCACCCGCTTTGCCAGGTCGGTGATTTCCAGCCCGGGTTCCTTCAAGAGCGGCAGCAGGGTCCGGGTATAGACCGAATTCGGATCGCTATCGGCCGGCGACAGGGAGTCGAGTGCTGCCTGGCCGAACCCGGCAGACATCATCAAGAGCGTTCCCTTCGGCGGCTCCTCGCGCCGCAGCCCGCGGGTCGCCCCGACACTGCGTTTGACGCCGGGGCCCGCATAGGGGCTGTCGCGGCATGCATCGATGATCCAGACCGAGACCTGCGGATTCTGGTCGCGCAGCCGGTCCATCAGCTGGCCGACGCGGATCGCGCTGCCGCGCATCACCTCTTCGCCGTCATCCGGGCGGGGAATATCGCGCGTGAGCACGAAGTTCACGCCATTGAGTTCGATGCCGTGGCCGGCGAAGTAGACAATCGTCGAGTCGCCGGGTTCGACCGTATCGAGGAAGCGCTGCCACGTGCGCAGGAATGCGCTACGCGTGGCATCCTCGGCCACGATCACCTGAAATCCGACGTCCTTCAGTGTCGCGCCGATTGCACGGGCATCGTTGACGGCCTTGCGTAGCTGCTGATCAGGCTTGAGGTTGTCGTAGGCATTGATACCGACAACCAGCGCCACGCGCTTCGCCTCGGCGGGAGCCGCCGAGAGCGCCGCCAATCCGATCAGGAGTGCAATCAGACCACCGAGGCGGCGCATCCTTAATCCCGTTCCACTCACGCGAATCGCCCGACATCGGGCGGGCTGTCACGGCAAGTCGAAGCCAGTGGCCTTTTTGAACCGTCCATGGAGTTGTTCAGGCAGAGCGGAGACAAGTTCGGCCGCCTTTTTTCGCTGCCGAGCTTAACGATCACCTTTAGCGTCCTTCTTGCTTGCCCCTTTTAGCAGAAGAAAGAGGCCCAGCAGTGCCTCGGGCGAACTGCGGTTGAGGTCCTCCAGAGCCGGGCTCGCGGAGGCCAGTTCGTCGACACTGGCAGGATCGCGCGCGCGCACGTCGTTGTTAACATCCCTGAGGATCTGTTGGAACAGGTCCGGCTTGTCCTGTTGCAGCCGGCTGAGATTCTGGTCTGCGCCGGTCAGCGCGTCAGGGCTAAACTCCATGTCCAGGCTGCGTGCTTGCGGGCAAGCCGTCTGAGCCATTGCCAGCAGCATCAGGGCGGACATTGCCAGGGCCGCCTTGGCTGGGAGCACTCTCATGAGCTCATCTCGGATTTGAGGTCGAGACGCAGTTGACGGATTGACGCGCCGAAAATCTCTTCGATTTGGCCATTCGAGCGAATCACGACCGTCCCGTGGGCGGTGCGGCTGCGTTCGAGAAATCCGGCGGTGGTAAAGGCGACGACAAGCTTGCGGCACGTTTCGGTCGACATGATCGTCACCAGAAACCGCGCCAGATTGCTCTGATCCAGGCTTCCACGGTTGTTGCGCCAGACTTCCAGCAGTCGCGGCATCGTGTCGCCGGTGAAGATCGCCTGCAGCAGGCGGTCGGAGCTCACGTTCATACGCTGCATCCTGACCGGGTCTTTCAAGATATCTGCGAGATAACGGTTGTGCATGTCGGCCAGCATCCGGATGTCGTCGGTCTCATAGAAGCCGTTGGCCTTCAGCAGGAAGAAGAATTCACAAAGGTGGTACGACGACTCCAGACGCAGGCTCTCGATGACGTTCGACTCCTGCGAGAGGCTCGCGGCGCAAATCGTCTCGTTGAGCTGCGCGCGCGAGTAGCGCATGCGCTCCAAGACATAAAGGTCGGCCTCAAGCTCATTGCTCATGTGTCATCAGATCGATGCTTGATATCGCAATGAGGGCGAGTTGTGCACCGGTGAGGCCACCAATTCAATGGGAGCCATACTTAGCGCTGGACGGCGACGGAGAGGGTGCGCACCTTCTCACGTTAGCGCCTTTTCGATACTGATGCCATCACCACGCGAGCTGCGGTTCAAAGTTCCATGGCTGCGCTTTCAAGGCCAGGAAAGTCTCAAGCCATCGATCAGATTCTCGTTCTGATTAACCGAAGCTAACAGCTGGCACGAACAGTTCCCCGTCGTCATGCCGTCGATAGAACGACGGCAGGGTACCCCTTTTGTATGCAAAACCGTCCCGATCAGGAGATCTCATGTCCAAGCTTGTGACCATTCTGGCCTTTGCGGCCGTCGCCTTGGCGCCCTATCCACTCGCGGCCCAGCAACTCGACGAGAACACCCAGCGCCAGCTCAGCGTGCAGCAGGTGCAAGCCTACCAGGCGGGCGGCGGCGCAAGCACGATGAAGCTGGAGGCCGCGTTCGATCACCCGAACGGCACGTATGCGGACGGCGAACGCGTGCGGCTTCTGGTGCGCAACAGCGAGGACGCCTACGTCACCATCGTGACGGTCGGGCCGACCGGCAAGTCGGTGCAATTGTTCCCGAACGACAGCCAGCCGCAGAACCTCGTCAAGGCGAATACGCCGCTGCAGATTCCAGCGCCCGGCAGCAACGCGCAGATCGTTGTCAGCGCGCCGTTCGGCGTCGAGCTGATCAAGGTCGTCGCCAGCAGCGCGCCCAAGGGCCTCGTTCCGAACAGCTCGCTCAGCGGCATGGGCGCCTTCAGGAGCATCGACGGCGGTGTTGACGAACTTGTGCGCAACCTTGCGATCGCCGCAGCACCTGCCGCGGGCACCAAATTCGCCCAGCAGAACCTTGTGCTGCAAACCGTGGCTCAAGCTCAGCCGTCCGGAAACGTCGTGGTGCCGCCGGTGACCCCGCCGCCGCAGATCGCGCAGGCTCCGACGCCGCCGCTGCCGCAACAGAACCTGAGCGCCGGACTGCTGCCCGCGATCAACAATCCCTTCCCGTTGCTGATCGCGACCGACAAGAACACCTACCGCGTCGGTGAGCGCGTCACGCTTGCGATCACGTCATTTACCGCCTGCTCGCTGTCGGTATTCGATGTGGCGGCGAACGGTCAGGCGCGCCTGGTCTTTCCGAACAAGACGATGAACGCGAACGCGATCCCGGCGATGCAGATGACGATGCTGTCGGGCGGTTCCTCGCCGGTGACGATCGATGTGCGCGGTCCGGCGGGCAATGGAAGCCTGGTCGCGATCTGCTCCACGGATCCGACGCCGACCACCGTCATCGCGCCCGACCAGACCAACATCTTCACGATGATCCCGTCCCTGGATGGCTTGCGCCAGGACTTCGCGCTGCTGGCGCGGCGTCCGGCCGGTTCGACGTCGGTCAGCTCGATCAGCGTCAGCGTCCAGCCGTGAGACGATTCGGGGGCGCGCGGAGATACAACAAGATGACAAAATACGCGAAAGCCGCGGGCGTCTTGGTCGCCGGTTTCCTTCTCGCCGGTTCCGGCGAGAAGGCAGAGGCGGCGGATTGTCAGGCCCTGCTCGCGACCTTCAATGCGGCCGTGCAGGCGCGTTCGGTCGAAAGCGCCAAGAAGGTGGAAGCGGAGATCGCCAAGGATGCGGTCTGCGGTGGCTCGCTGATTCAGGTTCAGAATACCCGGGCCGCGCTGCAACTCATCGTCGCCGAAGGAATGCCGGCGAATTCGCCGCAGCGCGAAGCTCTGATCGTCGATGCCGACAAGCCGGATGTGTCGTGGAAAGCCGCCACGATGCTCGGCGCGCTGCGGTTCGAGCAGCGGCGCTTCGCGGACTCGGCCACCATCTACATGCGGGCGATCGAACTCGTGAAGAATCCGACCAAGACGCCGAAGGCGCCCGAAGCCGACGCGATCAACCAGATTCTCGATCGCGCGGCGCAGGCGCGTCTGCTGGCGGCCGATGAAGAAGCTCCCGGTTCGACTTTCGTGGCATCCGCGAAGGACCACCGCGATGGTGCAGTCGGCGGCGTGATGTCGGAAGATATTCGCGGCATTCGTCCGGTCTCCGTTCCGTTACCGATTCGCTTCGATACGAATTCGGCACGGCTGTCGCCGATCGGCATGGAGGCCTTGAATGAGCTGCTTACCGCCCTCAAGCAGCAGCGAACGCCCGAGGTGATCATCGTCGGGCACACCGATTCGATCGGCTCGGATTCACATAATATGCGGCTGTCGGCCGAGCGCGTGAAAACCGTTGAGCGCGCGTTGCGCCAGGGCGGTATCACGCAACGGATCCGCGCTGTTGCGATGGGCAAGCGCGAGCCGCTCCGTCTTGCCGATCAGGGCTCGCTCACGCCGGCCGATATCAACGCGCTCAACCGGCGCGTGGAATGGCGGCGGCGCTAGTGCGCACTCTCGCATTCCGCGGCATCATTGCTGGCTTGCTGAGCCTGTTTGTCGGGTTGCAGGTCGCCGTTCCGGCCCGCGCCGCCACCTTGCAGAGCCCGACCGGCGGACAGGTGCGCGCGCTCGTCATCGGCATCGATGACTACGCGGCGCAGCCGCGGCTCAAGGGAGCCGTGGCCGACGCGACCGATCTTTCCACTGCGCTGCGCAAGGCGCGTGTTGACGACCTGACGGTCCTCATCGACCGGCAGGCGACACGGCAGACTATCATCGCGACACTGGAGCGCCTGGCGGCGGAGTCCAAGCGCGGCGATCTCGTCTTCATCAGCTTCGCGGGTCACGGCGCGCAATTGCCCGAGCGAACCGCCGGGTCCAACGCGAATGGGCTAGACGAGATCTTCGTCCTGCCGGGTTTTGAGTCGCGCGGCCCCGGGACGGCGGAGCGGATCCTCGACAAGGAGATGAACGCGTTCCTGCAGCGCTTCGAGCAGCGCGGCATCTTCAGCATTTTCGTCGCCGACACGTGTCACGGTGGCGGCCTCACGCGCAAAGTCGACGGGCGCGCTGAGGACATCAGCTATCGCCAAGCCAACGTCCTGCGCATCGAGGAAGATGAACTCAAGCCGATCAATACGCCGGCCGAGGCGATGCTCGATGAATCGAGTTTCGAGAAGCTCACTTTTCTGGCGGCCGTCGACAAGAACACCAAGGCGCCGGAAGTGCGGATTCCGGGCCAAGCGACGCTGCGCGGCGCACTCAGCTACGCTGTCGCGCGCGCCATCGACGGCACCGTTCCGAGCCTGATCGATCGCGGCAGCGTGAACCGCAAGCGGCTGTTCGAATATGCCCGCCAGGTCGTCTCGCAATATTCCGAGTCGCGCCAGGTCATCACGGTTGAACCGCTGCGCACGGCGGCTCTGCTCGAGGCGCCGGCGTTCAAGCTGCTCGACGCCGCGCCGCCGGCGGCGGCCGCGCTGCAGCCCTGGAAGGACGTGCCGGTACGCGTCCGCTTCGAGGGCGGGCCGC
>JBBWZU010000713.1:0-5686 GCA_039649225.1 Hyphomicrobiales bacterium
GGATTGCTCTGGTCGTCGTAGAAGACGAGCTTCACCGGGCGGCCGAGCAGCCCGCCTTTGCCGTTGGTCTCCTCTTCCCAGATCTTGGCGCCGAGCAGCGCCTGCTTGCCGTTGGCGGCGAGCGGTCCGGTCAGCGACATCGAGAGGCCGAACTTGATCGGCTCGCCGCTCTGGGCGCACGCCGGGGCAACATAGGCCGCCGTCGCCAGCAGGCCGGCGGCCATGCCGGCCAAAATCCGAACTTTAAAGTCGTGAAGCATCGAGCTTTCCTCCGGTCTTAGGATTATATTTTGCCGCATTGTTGCCTGATCGCAGGGCAGCCGCCAAGCGGAGATTTCGGGCAATATGTCGCCGAAACTCCGCCCGGCCGCGGACATTTCCTGCCCACGATTTCGCGATGCGCAATGGGCAGCGGCGGGTATAAGCCCGGTAGCCGACGCTTCGGGTCGGCGTGCTTAGATGGCCGGCGTAGCGGCCTTACGGTGTCGCCTCACCGCCGTCGACCATGATGGTTTCGACCTCGCCCGCCCCGCTGCGCCGGAATGCCGCGGCACTATCGTATTCCTCCGACGTGAAGCATGCCACGCCCTGCTCGAAGGTCGGAAACTCGATGACGACAAAGCGGTGAAACTTGTCCGGCCCTTCCATGATCTGGAAGCGGCCGCCGCGCGCCAGCACCTTGCCGCCGAACTTGGCGATGATCCCCGGCACCAGGTCGGTATATTTTTTGTATTCGACCGGATCGGTGATGCGCGAACGCGCGACCCAATAGGCTGGCATGCTGATTTCCTCTCCCCCATTCAGACGTCAGGATTCATCATTCTTTTTGAGCATTTGGCCATGGGATCAAGCGGCATGGCTGCCATGGTCCGCCCCCCTATCGATCCTGCTATTTGCGTGTTATTCGCAACGCGCAGAGCATGATCCCGAAAAGTGGAAACCGGTTTTCGGGCAAGATCATGCTCAATCAATAGTTTTCGTCCGAGGCAATCCCCCCATGAACGTGCAAGACCGCCAGAATACCTTCGACATGGACAAATATGGCGTCGGCCAGCCGGTGCGCCGCACCGAGGATCCGGTCCTGGTGCAGGGGCATGGCCGTTATACCGACGACGTCAGCCTGCCCGGACAGGCCTATGCGGTGTTCGTGCGCAGCCGGAACGGTCACGGCATCATCAAGGGGATCGATACGGCGGCCGCCAAGGCGATGCCCGGCGTGCTCGGCATCTTCACCGGCGCGGATCTGTCCGCCTACGGCACGCTCAAATGCGCCGTGCCGTTCAAGAACCGCGATGGTTCGGAGATGAAGAAGCCGGCGCGCCATTCGATGCACAGCGACAAAGTGCGCTTCGTCGGCGATCCGGTTGCGATCGTGGTCGCCGAGACATTGGCGCAGGCGAAGGATGCGGCGGAAGCCGTCGAGGTCGATATCGAGGTTCTGCCCGCCGTCACCAAGGCGAGCGATGCCGCAGCCCCCGGCGCGCCGCAGCTTTATGACGACGTGCCGGGCAATGTCGCGCTCGATTATCTCTATGGCGATCCGGCGAAGGTTGCGGAAGCGTTTGCAGGCGCCGCCCACGTCACCAAGCTGCACCTGGTCAACAGCCGTCTTGTGGTGAACGCGATGGAGCCGCGCTCGGCGATCGCCTCGTTCGAGAAGGCGAGCGGCCGCTACACGATGAACATCGGCTGCCAGGGCGCGTTCGGCATGAAGGGCCAACTCGTCGATCTCCTCGGCGTGCCGGGCGACAAGGTGCATATCCTCACCGGCAATGTCGGCGGCTCGTTCGGCATGAAGGCTGCGGCCTATCCCGAATACGTGCCGCTGCTGCATGCCGCCAAGGAGCTCGGCCGGCCGGTGAAATGGACCGCCGACCGGTTCGAGAGCTTCGTGTCGGATCACCACGGCCGCGATCACGAGTTCGTCGGCGAACTGGCGCTCGACGCCAAGGGCAAGTTCCTCGCCGTGCGTTTCGTCGGCTTCGGCAACACCGGCGCCTATCTCGGCCCGGTCTCGCCGCTGATGTCGACGCTCAACGTCGTGAAGAACGCGGTCAGCGTCTACAAGGTGCCGCTGATCGAGGTCGCCACCAAGGTCATGTTCACCAATACGGTGCTGGTTTCGGCCTATCGCGGCGCCGGGCGCCCCGAAGGCAACTACTACATGGAGCGGTTGATCGACCGCGCCGCCGAGGAGATGGGGATCGACCGCCTCGCGCTGCGCCGGCGCAACCAGATCAAGGCGAGCGAAATTCCCTACAAGTCCTCCTCGGGCATGCAGTACGACTCCGGTGACTTCCCGGCGCTGTTCGAGCGCGCGGTCGAGATCGCCGACGTGAAGGGCTTCCGGCAGAGGAAGCGCGAGGCCAAGAAGCGCGGCAAGCTGCTCGGCTTCGGCATCGGCAGCTACCTGGAAGTCACCGCGCCGCCGAACAAGGAGATGGGCGGCATCCGCTTCGAAGAGAACGGCGACGTCACCATCATCACCGGCACGCTCGACTACGGCCAGGGTCATGCCGCGCCGTTCGCGCAGGTGCTGTCCGCGCGGCTCGGCGTACCGTTCGAGCGCATCAAGCTGCTGCAAGGCGACAGCGACGAGTTGCTCGCGGGCGGCGGCACCGGCGGTTCGCGCTCGATGTATTCGAGCGGCCAGGCCATCGTCGAAGGCGCCGCGCTGGTCGTGGAAAAAGGCAAGCAGATCGCCGGCTTCGTGCTGGAAGCGGCCGCAAGCGACATCGAGTTCAAGGCCGGCAAGTTCACCATCGCGGGCACCGATCGTTCGGTCGGCATCATGGAACTGGCGGAAAGACTGCGCGCCGGACTGAAAGTGCCGGAGGGCGTGCCGAACTCGCTCAGCGTCAAGCACGTCACGCCCGAACCGCCGCCGTCGGTATTCCCGAACGGCTGCCATATCGCGGAGGTCGAGATCGACCCCGATACCGGCGTGATCGAAATCGTGAAATACAATTCGGTCAACGATTTCGGCGTGATCATCAATCCGCTGCTGGTCGCCGGCCAGGTCCATGGCGGCGTCGTACAGGGCATCGGGCAGGCGATCATGGAGACCACCGCCTATGACGCCGAAGGGCAATTGCTGACCGGCTCCTACATGGACTACGCGATGCCGCGCGCCGCCGACATGCCGCAGATCGGCTTCGAGAGCCTGCCGGTGCCGGCGACGACCAATCCGCTTGGCGTCAAGGGTTGCGGCGAGGCCGGCTGCGCCGGCGCGCTCACCTCGGTGATGAATGCGATCGTCGATGCGCTGTCGGAACTCGGCATTGCCAATATCGAGATGCCGGCGACCCCGCAGCGCGTGTGGCAGGCGATCCAGGACGCCAAGGCCCAGCACACGATGTGAAGCGCGCCACTCCGCGGCGTCGCTGGATACATCTGCCTGCCGGCCAAGGGCCGGCGCGGAACTGGTGCTTGCGTGCAACGGTCTGGTGCAAAACGTGGGCCGATCATGGCGCGAGCCCCCGTCTTGCCACGATGTCCATGCTAGCGTCGCCTCGTGGATAATAAGAGAAAACCGGAGGCATCTTTGCTCAGATCTCGTATTCGACTTGCCGTGGCCATCGCGTTCGCGGCTGGCAGCGTGGCGCTATCCGCAATGCCGGGTTACGCCCAACAGGGAAAACAGAAGCAGGACGACGTGCGCGTGCGCGGCCAAGCTGCCTGCGGCGGCGACGTCGACAAGCTGTGCGCGAAACTGAAGGGCCAGAGCGACCCGATCGTCCTGCAGTGCCTCCAGCAGGCCAAGGCGGATCTCAGCGGCACCTGCAGCAAGTTCCTCGTTGAGGTCGGGCAGCTGAATTGACCTTCAGGGCAATCTGCGGCACGTGTGGCCAATACACATGTGGGGCATGTGAATCATCCCAGAAAGCCCGGAGGGCATCCGTGATCAAGTCGCGCACTCAATTCGTTGCCGCCATCGCGCTATCAATCGGAACCATGCTGGTTTCGCTGTCGCCCAGCCAGGCGCAGGACGACATGCGCAAGCGTGGCGACCGGGCCTGCAAGACCAGCTCGAACAAGCTCTGCAGCAAGTTCTTTGGACAAGGCGACATGATGATTCTGGGCTGCCTGCAGCAGAACAAGGTCCGGTTGACCAGCTCGTGCCGCAAGTTCCTGACCGAGATCGGGCAGTTGAACTGATGCGACGGCCGGTCGGCGGCCCTGATGACGCGTATGCTGGCAGCGCGCGTGCCGCCGTTTAAGGCGGCATGCGCGCGCTGGCATGCAACTACAGAAAACTTTGGAGGCTTCATTGGTTCAATCTCGCGCTAAATTCCTTACCGTCATCGCATTGTCGATCAGCACCCTGCTCATCGCGTCCGCGCCGAGCCAGGCGCAGGACGATATGCGCGCACGCGGCGATCGCGCCTGCGGCCACGACGCCAAGCGGGTCTGCAAGAAGTTCAACGGCCAGGGCGACATGGCGATGCTGTCGTGTTTCCAAGCGAACAAGGTCCGGCTCAGCCGCTCCTGCCGCACGTTCCTGACCGGGATCGGCCAGCTGCAGTAACGCTCGTGACGGCGGCGCGATCGCGCGCCGCCGCTGCACCTTCAAGCCGCATCGGCCTTTACGGCCAGTCCGCTATGAAGCCCTTTGCTTTGTAGCGCTCGATCTTGTCCCACTCGCTGACCACGCGCGCGCGCAATGCCGGATCCGTGTGCCAGAGTTCCGTCGGCGTTCCGTAGTGATTGACCGTGACCAGCAGCTTTTCCACGTCCGGCCAGTGCCGATGAAGCGTCATGGGATAACGCCGCGCAGTCCACATGTTGCCAAGGCAAATCACGCTGCGAATATTCTTCAGGCCCAACCGCGCGTCGATAAGCGGAAGTGAAAAAATCACATTCTCTCCCGTATTCGTTGCCCGGTCCTCCTTGATGATCAATTCGGCCGGAACACCACGCGCGACCAACGCATTCGCGATAGCTTCACATTCGGTGACGGCGAGTCCCAGCGTCGGGCCGCCACTGACAACGAGCCAGCGGCAGTGTTCATCTCGCCATAGCTGATGGGCGACGTTCACCCGTTCCGCCACGCCTTCGCGCGTGCCGAAGACAAACAGAAGGTCGGCGGGCTTCAGCGGTGTTGTGATCAGATGCTCGGCATTGATCCTGGCAATCTCATCGGCGCTGAGCGTTCGATCCGGCAACTGCGCCATGCGGTCTTGCTACACCTTCAGCTCGATCAGCGTTGTCTCTTCCAGCGTGCGGCCGAACCAGGCCCTGACGCCCGCGGTGCGCTTGGCGATATAGACCGGCTCATCATTCTCAAGCCGCATCGGCACGTCGTGTCCGGGCACCAGAATGTTGCCGGGCTTCTTGCGCCACAGATCCCAGATCCGCTCCATGGTGCGCTGGCTGTCGCCCGCGTTCATCGTCATGTCGGCGGTGAGCGACAGCATCTCGGCGCGGTTCTTGGCGGCATCGCCCGAGAAGATCACATCGCGCTCGCCGCCGTTCAGCACATACACAAGATGGCCGGGCGTATGGCCCGGTCCCGCATAGGCGGTGATGCCCGGCAGCACCTCCTCGGCGATCTCGACGCCATGAAGCTGCGGCGACTTTGCCAGCTCGCGCACGTAGAATTCCGGAATCGTGTGGTGGCCAAGCGGCTGCGCCACCGCCCAGTCGAGCTCCTGCTTGCCGATCAGCACGCGCGATGAGGTGAACA
>JBBWZU010000723.1:0-12031 GCA_039649225.1 Hyphomicrobiales bacterium
CCCGGATGCGACGTTGCGAAAGAGCTGTGGCCTGAAGGATGCCAGTCCTGGGTCAACACCACGTGATCGAAGCGTTCGGCAAGACGATTGATGACCGGCACCACGGCATCGCCGTCCGCAACGCTAAGCGCTCCGCCGGGGCAGAAATCGTTCTGCACATCGATGATCAGCAGCACGTCATCACTGCCTGGCAGGATCGGCATTCTGGCCCCGTGTTTGTGTCGATCACCGCACTCTACAGATGCTCCGCAGTCTTTCCAATTTTTCGGCCGAGCTTTCGCAAGGCTTAGGATGCCTTAAGGACGGGGCGCTCGCTCGCCACATAGGTTGCCGCCACTGCAGCATCCTTTGCATCGGCAGCAGGAGCCTCCAGGCAGATCACATTCGCTCGACTTCCCGGGTCGCTGCCACTTTTTTCCCTCGATCGGACGGCGCAGAGCGGCCGGACCCTGTGATGTGGTCGCGCGCATCACGATCAAGGGCGACTTATCGCGATATCGCGGCTTCTCGCTTTCCGACCCAGACATCCACCGCCATGGCGACCGGCTCCTCGGTTGTCGACGGCTGCGCGCGCGACGCGCCAAGGGCACATGCATTGCAGGAACGCGGACACGATCACGGTGCGGCACGCGGAGACCAGGCTCGAGGGCTGCCCCGAGGAACGACCGGCCTTGGTCCGACGACGTCGGCTGCTTGCCGCTGGATCGATATGCCGCTCGGCGATGCAGCGGTTGCGGCATTCGCCGGCGCCTTCCTGGGGTGCTTGACGACGGAATGTTTCACCGCATTCGGGATCGGCCCCGACATCGCATCCGCAACGGCAACCGTCCTTCTCTGTGGCTTGTTGCTGGTCACGCGCATGACGCGGCGGTTTGCGGGAGCATTTTTTCCCGCGCTCTATGGCGGCACTTTTGCAGGCATGACGCCGATCGTCTGGCTTGGCGACAGCGCATCGGGCCATTCGGCCGCGGCGTGGGCCTTGTCCATCGCGCTGTCCATCGTCTGCGGCCTTGCATTCTTCGTCGTTGCCAAGCTGGACGCCCGCTCGGCCACTCCGGTCGGCGTTGGATACGGCGGACGGTTGGGGGCAATCGCCACCGTGGCGTCCTTTCTCTTCATCGCGCTAGCCGGGCCGTCGGAAGGGAATAGCCGTTTCCCTGGCGTCGGGGCTGAGGCGTTCCACATCGAGCCGTGGCCGGCCATTCTCGGGTTCTTCGCGTGCCTGGCCGGAACCATCGTTACCTTAGCTACGCTTCGCCAGCGGCGCATCGCGGACCGCGGCGCGGCGCAAAGAACCTTCATCGCTGCAGCAGCGGCGCTTTCAGGTTTGATGATTCTACAACTCGGCCATCCCGACGATGCACACATAAGGGATGCCTTCTACGCCGGATGTTTTCTGGGAATGTCGACGCCCGGCCGGCTGAAAGGATGGTTTCAGCCGGTGCTCGGGGCCCTTATGCTCATCGTCATGCTGATGCCGGCGGGAGCTTTCTTGCGTGGCGTTGGCGGCCGCCTTGGCCTCGCTGCGTTCGTTACCGTGATGCTGCTCGTTGCCTTGTGCCGCGCAACCGCCTGGACGACGCGCGATACTTAGCCGACGAACGGATAGGAAAATCCGGCCACGAGCTTGACGAGATCGGCTTGGCGGGTTGCACCAGTCTTCTCGAACACGTTGCCGAGATGGGTCTTGACCGTCGATTCAGCGATGTCGAGGGCCTGGGCGACCCTCGGAACGCCGCCCACGCTGACGATGGCGAGGAGAACGCGAAGCTCGGTCCGCGTCAATCGGTAGATGTCGGCGATGATCTGCGGCGTAGAAGGCATCTCCAGCACGGCGTTGCGAACGAACACGGCGGCGGCCGCAACCAAGGCAACACCGGCACGCCGTCGCGTACCTGGCGACAACGGCAGCACATGAGCGACCTTGCGCGCGCCATCGCGCGCCATCAACGGCACGGCGATGCTCTTCGCGCCGAGTTCGGCCGCTTCGCCGCCGGTGAATGCCTCGCGCAAAGCCTGATTGGCCTGCACGTCGCTCGCGACCAGGCGACCGCCGGCAGCGCTCAGGACATCGGCGTCATTCAGAATGCCGTGGCCCGCCGTATTCGCATGAACAATTCGCGCGGTGGCATCGACGACAATGACCCCGGCCGTGAAGCCATCGAGGATGTCGGCGAACATCGCGGCGTCGGCTCGCCGGGGATCGCTCACATTGCCGATCATCACCGCACGGCGCACATGCGCCGTGATGAGTTGCATGCGCCACCGCATCTCCTCGTCGACAATGCCCTGGGCCTCGCTTCTGATAATGCTGAGCTTCGTGCAACGCGTTGCCGTCCGTTCGAGGACCGCCGTGGCTGCATCGATCCAGCCTTGCGGCCGCATCCACGCGCAATAGAAGAGCCCCTCGTGGAATTCATCGCCCCGCACGATGTCCGAGATGCTTGCGACCTGCCCTTCTGCGAAGACAGACAGCATCGCGGGATCAAATTCACGATACGTCCGCGTGTAGAGCCGCAGGTGATGGGAATCGATGCCTGAGTGATAAAGGGCGCTATCATATCCGCTCACCGCGTCCCGTGACAAAAGCGCGGCCCGCCCACCGACGAAATCTGCGATTTTCGGGAGGATATCGCTCCACCGCGCGGCATCGAGCGCCACATCATAGATATCCTCCATAAGGCTCGTAAGCCCGTGATAATCGTCCATGGGCCTCATGCCTGAGCACATGCGAAAGCCGGCCGATGCGGCACCGGCTTTCGACATTCTGGAAAACACTGCGTCAGGATCGCGGTGTCCCAGCCACGAGCGAACCGCGGACAAGTTCCACGACGAGCCCATCCAACGCGGCGGGGTGACATAGACCACCCGTGGCCGCGCCTGGCGACGTCCGAGTGGGGGAGGCCAGCCACAAACGAAGGCGTGCGATCACCCCGCCAGCGGACTGGCAAACCCGGCGACGAGCTTGACCAAGTCGGCTTGGCGGCCGGTGCCGGTTTTTTCAAACAGGCGGCGGAGATGCATCTTCACCGTCGTCTTGGCGATCCCGAGCGTCGCCGCGACCTCGCTGACGCCGCCGGCTTCGACGAGGGCGAGAAGAACGCGCAGCTCGGTCGGCGTCAGCCGGTAGCTCCTGGCGATGACTTCCGGCACAGGTGGACTGTCCAGCGCCGCGTTGCGAGCGAACACGGCCGCAACCGCTGCGTAGTCCATGCCGGCGCGGCGCCGCTCACCCGACGTCAGCGGCAGCACGTGGGCGACATAGCGCTCGCCGGTGCGCGCCATCAGCTGAACGGCGATACCCTTGACGCCGACCGCGGCGTCGCCCTCAGCGGCGGCGGCGAACATCGTGCGCAAGGTCTCATCGGTCCGCGGATCGGCGGCGACCAGCCGGCCGTCGACCACGCGAAAGGGACCGCCAGCCTCCAGCATCGCGTGGCCGGCTACGTTGGCGTGAACCATCCGGGCATCGGCATCGACCAGGAACAGGCCGGAGCCAAGACCATCGAGGATCGCCGAAAATGTTTCTGCTTCCACTTTCCCTGCGTCGATGACGCCGCCGACGAGCGCCGCGCGGCGGACATGCGGCACGATGAGCCGCATGCGGCGGCGCGCATCATCATCGACGATGCCGTCGCGCTCGTGGCGAAAGACCACGAAACAGGCAGCGCTCGTCGCCGACCTGTCGAGCACGGCATTCACCGAATCCACCATGCCTTGAGGCTGCACCCACTCCCGATAGAAGCGTGTTTCCAGAAATTCGTCGTAGGACATCACGTCCGCGACAGCCTTGGGCGCCTCGATCTCGGCGAAAAAGTAACCGATCAGGGTTGGATCGAGTCTTGCGTATCTGTCGAAGTAGAGATGCTGATAGTGTGGCTCGATGCCGAACGCGTGCACGGGGTATCCGGTGCTGCTGCCGGCATCCTTGAAATACACCGACGCTCCCATGCCGCCGACGAAAGCGGCGGAGCCGCGCAGGGCGTCCAGCCATAACGACGGGTTCAAAGCAGCATCGTAGATGTCGGCGATCAGTGCCGAGAGCTGCTTTTCGTCACGCATCACGCACTCTCATCAGGTTCCCGATAGACAACATCCGCCGAGCGGCAGTTTCGCCGCCGTGCGATGGTGTTGTGGATCGCCATTGCTGCTGTTATGCGAACTCGGTAACACGCGACAGCGCTTGCGTCGTCCTTCAATTGGAGGATGACGTTACGCTCATAGGCGCGTCCAAGCCCCGTCACAACCTGTCCTCTGACATGTCCTCGTCGCGCGCAGCCAAGCCCCTCTTGCGCAAGAGGCGCGTCCGGCAAAGCTGGAACACTTTCCTTCGCCGCGTTCCGCGCTGGCGAGGCGCGCGTTGGGCGCGACGGAAACTGGCCGCGGCACCGTCGGCGGTTCGGATCGCTTTCGTCGTGGCGGCGATCCTCATCGCATTCTGGCCGGCAAACCTCGTCTATCAGGTGGTGCGCAAGCCGACCGAGTTGCTCTTTTTCGTCGGCAGAGCGCTCGACAAGACGCCGACCGAAACCTGGCGGCAGTACGGATCGCTCTTCCGCGAGTATTCTACCGACGCCATCACGCCCGAGCTGCTGGCGGCGCTCGCGCAGGTCGAGAGCTCCGGCAATCCAGTGGCGCGCACCTATTGGCGCTGGCGGCTGACCTTAAATCCGTTCGCCGTCTACAAACCCGCCTCGAGCGCCGTCGGCTTGTATCAGATGACCGATCCGGCTTACGCCGAGGCGGCGCGCTATTGCATCCGCCGGCACGCCGTCGTGGAGGCCGGCTGCGGGTTCAACAGTTTCTATATCCGTGCGGTACCGAGCCACGCCGTTGAACTCGCGGCGGTGTACCTGGACCGGCACGTCGCGACGGTTCTCGCCGGCGCGCCCGACGCAACCGCAAGCCCGCGGCAGAAGCAGGATCTCGCCGCATTCATCCACCTCTGCGGCGCGGGCCGCGCCTGGGTCTTCGTGCGCCGTCGCTTCCAGCTCATGGCCGGCGAGCGCTGCGGCGATCACCCCGTCGCGGCCTATCTCACCAAGGTCAATGCGATGAAGCGGCAGTTTCTTCAGTAGGAACCGTTGCGAAAAGCGGGGTCGCCGGAAATAGCCGAGCGGACCTGTCAATCGAGCGCGGAGCCCGCGTAACTGATTGATAACAAACGGATTTCTTTGATGGGAAGGGAAGCCGTTGGGCAGACAAAAAACCCGTTGAGGCAAGAGCTAAACTCTTGATTCAACGGGCTTTATTTGGTTGCGGGGGCAGGATTTGAACCTGCGACCTTCAGGTTATGAGCCTGACGAGCTACCGGGCTGCTCCACCCCGCGGAAACCGTGACCGCGCGGGAGCGTCCGCGCGGCGCCGGTTATGTAGCAAGCGCTTTCGGGCTTGGAAAGGCGCAACTGCGCTTCACGTCACGAAATCGTCGTGGCCGTTGTCGGCCCCCGCGCGGGCACCTGAAATGTGGGTCCCGGTCGGTAGATTGTGACAAGGGGCCGTCATAGAACCATCATATGGGGGAGAAAGCCGCCGTTTATCCTGATCTTCCGGTCGGCGAGGCGCTCAAGGCCGTCGCCCACGACGTGCTGGCCGAGGCCCGCGAGGCGCTCGGCCACGACAAGGCCGACGCGACCGCGGTGCACGACTATCGCAAGGCGATGAAACGCTGGCGCGCGCTGTTGCGGTTGCTGGAACCTTTTTTGGGCGAGGAAGGTCGGCGGCTACGCACTGCGGCCCGCAATTACGCGCGGGAACTCGCCGGCGCGCGCGACGCCCAGGCCGCCATGGAGGCGGTGGAGGATATCGCCGAACACGCGCAAACCGCGCTGTCGCCGCGCTCGCTCAAGACAATCCGCGCCAAGCTCGACGAACTGCGCAAGGGCGCCGAAGCCGCCAGCGTGACGCAGGCGATGCGCGCGCGGCTCATCGTGGCGCTGGATGAGATCACGCCGGGTATCGACAGCTGGACGCTCGACACGGTGAACTTCGGCGACCTCGCCGGTGAATTGACCAAAACCTATCGGCGCATGCGCAAGGACGCGCCGCGCGGGGATTGGCGCTCGGTCGCGCCCGAGACGCTGCACGATCTGCGCCGGCGCGTCGTCGTGCACCGCTATCAGATGGAGCTGGTCGAACCGCTCTGGCCGAAATTCGGCCGCGTCTGGGTCGCCGAAGCGCAGCGCCTGCGCGACCGGCTCGGTGCGCACCAGGATCTTTCCATGCTGCTCGCCTTCACGGCGCCGCGTCAGCCGCTGGCGCCGTGGCGCGCGCGCCTTACGCCGCTGATCGCGGAGCGCCAGGCCGCGCACGCCAAGGCGTCATCGCGCATCGCGGGCCGCATGCTGGCCGAGAAGCCGCGCGCCTTCCGCAGACGCATCGAGGCGCTGTGGAAGGCGGAGCAACGGTAGCGCGAGGCCGTTCAAGCAAAGAAAGCAAGGCGTGGATGCCCGGCACAAGGCCGGGCACGAGGGAGTATTACTCCGGTTGGATGCCGGCAGCTTTCACCAGTTCGCCGCGCACTTTCAGGCCGTCCTTGACGGTCTCGGCAAGCGCGGCGGGCGAGCTTGCGACCACGACGAGGCCGAGATTGGCGAGCTTCACCTTGACGCTCTCAGTGTTGAGGATTTTGGCGATCGCCGCGTTGAGCTGCGCGATGATCGGCTGCGGCGTTGCGGCGGGCGCGAACAGCCCGACCCAGGACGACATCTCGAAACCCGGAACGGTCTCGCCGATGGTCGGCACATCGGGCATCGCCGCATAGCGGGTCTTTTCCACCACCGCGATGATCCGGATCTTGCCGCTGTTCGCCTGCGGCACCGCCGCCGAAAGGCTGAGGAACGCCATCCCGATATGGCCGCCGAGCAGATCGTTCACGGCAGCGCCGCCGCCTTTGTAGGGAACGTGCGTGATCTCGATGCCGGCCTTCTGATGCAGCAACTCGCCGGCAAGATGGTGCGGCGAACCGGCGCCGGAGGATCCGTAGCTCAGCTTGCCCGGATTGGCCTTGGCGTAGGCGATCACATCGGCCACAGACTTGATCGGCAGATCGGCATTGACCGCCAGGCAGATGATATTGGCGCCGAAATTCATCACCGGCGCGAAGTCCTTCACGGGATCGAACGGCGTGTGCTTGTAGAGAAAGACATTGCTGGTCAGCGTCGCGTCGGTGCCGACCATCAGCGTGTAGCCGTCTGCCGGCGCGCGTGCGACCATTCCGGCCGCGATGTTGCTGCCGCTGCCCGGACGGTTGTCGACGATCACCGGCTGGCCCCAGGCGGCGTTCAGTCCTTCGGAGATCGTGCGTGCCGAGAGATCAGACACCGCGCCCGGCGCGTAGCCGACCACGATGGTGATCGGCCGCGACGGATAGTTTTGGGCGCTGGATTGAGCGGGATTAAGTAGAGCGAGCGCGCCGGCAAGCAGCGCGCCGCGGAGCCACGAAGCCATCGGAATCCTCCCGTGTTTTTTGCGATTATCCCATCACGCTCGTCCCCGCGAAAGCGGGCATCCAGAGCCAAGAACCGGATGCCCGCTTTCGCGGGCATGAGCGGAACACCCGCTAAATGCATCCCGCCGCATAGCCGTCGCGCTGCGGGTCGGCGCCGCCTTCCAGCGCGCCGTCCCAGCAGATGATGCCGTGCGGCGCCGCGAACGGGAACGTCAGGGCCGAGCGCCGCACCTCATAGCCCATCGCTTCGAGCGCACTTTGCGTCTTTCGCGGAATGCGGTTGCCGATGTCGATCGCATCCGACGTGGCGCTGAAACGCGGGGCAGCGACCGCCTCCTGCATCGACATGCCCCAGTCGAGCACATTGAGCAGCACCTGCAGGACGGCAACGCCGATCCACGCGCCGCCCGGCGAGCCGAGCGTCATCACCGGCGTGTTGTCCTCGAACACGATGCTGGGCGTCATCGAGGAGAAGCGGCGCTTGCCGGGCGCGATCGAGGTGGCGCGGCCGGGCCGCGGATCATACCAGTTCATGGCGCCGTTCAGCATGAAGCCGGTGCCGGGCGGAATGACACCGGAGGGAACGCCGTTGGTATGGGTGAGCGATACCACCATGCCGTCGCGATCGATGCAGGAGACCGTGGTGGTGTTTTTGGCATCCGAATTGATGCGCGACAGGGAGGTCTTCTCAGCCCGGCGGATGCGCGCCGCACATTCATCCGCATAAGCATCCGAGAGCAGCCGCTCCAGCGGCGGCGCCACGAAATCCGGATCGCCGATATGGCGGTCCTTGTCGCCGCCGGCGATCTTCATCGCCTCGGCGATGACGCGAATATATTCGGGCGTATTGTGACCGAGCGCCGTGAGGTCAAAGCGCTCGAGAATACGCAGCATCTCGGCAACCACGATGCCACCGCCCGGCGGCGGCGGCGTGGCGATCACCCGGCCGCGATACGAGACCTTGAGCGGCTCACGGGTCCGGATCTTGAATCCGGCGAGATCGTCAATCGTCAGCAAGCCTCCATGGGCCTGCATATCGTCCGCGATGCGGCGCGCGATGTCTCCGGCGTAAAAGCTTGCCGCGCCGTCGCGCGCGATTCCTCGTAAGGTCGCCGCGAGATCAGGATTGCGCACATGGTCGCCGACGCGCTTGGGCGTTCCGTCGGCACGCAGATAGAGCGCGCGTCCGTCCGGCGTAAACGCCAGTTTCTTGACATAGGGCAGACGCCCGTAGGCCGCCTCGTCGAGCGCGAACATGGTGGCGACATGCGGGCGGATCAGCCAGCCGGTCTCGGCGAGGCCGACCGCGGGTCCGAACAATTCCGCCCAGGGCAGCTTGCCGAACTCCGCATGCGCCGCGCCGAAGACGCGCATGATGCCCGGCGTCGCGACGGCCGCGTAGCCGAGCTCGTTGGCCGCGCCGCGCAGGACGTAACCGTAACCGTCAGAACATTCCCGCTCGAACAGCGCGGTCCACATCTCCGGCCCGCTCGCGGCCGGGCAGGTGGACGAGCCGTCGAGGATGAGATTCTTTCCCGACGCCGGATCATAGAGATGCAGGATGCCGATGCCGCCGATCCCGCACATCATCGGATCGACGACGCCTTGCGCGAACGCGCAGGCGAGCACCGCATCGAGCGCATTGCCGCCGGCTTCGAGCACATTCAATCCGGCTTCGGTGGCCTCGGGTTGCGGCGCGACGATCATCGCCTTGTAGGCCGGGCACACGCGCTTTGGTTTCGACATCAGGCATCCAGGGAATGGAAGGAAGGACGGAGGACAGAACCGTAGCACCACGATCCGGCCGCGCGTAATCACGCAGGAGCTGTGGAGGCGCGTGTGTTTCTATCGAACGCGAATGTGCAGACGCCGATCAGTCCAGGGCAATATTTGCCTTCCGCACCACCTCGGCCCACTTGGCGGCCTCGCGGCGGCGGTAGTCGGCGAATTCCTGCGGTGTGCTCTGCAGCGGCTCCAGGCCGGCATCGATCAGCTTCTGCCGCACTACCGGATCGTTGACAGCGGCCACATAGGTGTCGTGCAGCTTGGCAATGATCTCGGCCGGCGTCTTGGCCGGCGCAACAAACCCCTGCCACGGCCAGGCTTCGAAGCCCGTAAGCCCCGGCGTGGCGGCGACCGGCGGCACGCCGGGCAGCTCGGCGCGTTCGCTCGCCGCTGCAACGCCGAGCGGCTTCAGGGTACCGGCCGCGATGTGCGAGCGCGCGGTCGCATAGTCGACGAACATCAGCGGCACGGCGCCGGCGACGAGATCCTGTATCGCGGGTGCCGCGCCGCGGTACGGAATCTCGTTGAGCTTGATGCCGGCGGCCTGTTGAAACAGGACACTCGCAAGATGGAAGGGATTGCCGACGCCCGCATGCGCGATGTCGATCTTGCCCGGCTCGGCTTTCGCGGCCGCGATCACATCGGCGACGGAATTCGCCTTCAGCTTGTTCGGGTTGACCAGCAGCACGGTGACGAAGCGCGCGGTCAGCGAGATCGGTGCAAAGTCCTTGTCGGCGTCGAATGGGAGCTTCTTGTAAAGGCTTTGATTGGCCGCGAAGGTCGCGACATCGCCGAGCAGAATGGTGTAGCCGTCGGGCTGCGCCTTGGCGACGAAGTCGGCGCCGAGATTGGTCGCGGCGCCCGGCTTGTTCTCGATGATGACCGGCTGGCTGATCAGTTCGGCCATCTTGGCCCCGACCAGACGCGCGAAAAAATCCGTGCCGCCGCCGGCCGGATACGGCACGATCAGGTGGATCGGCTTGCTCGGATAAGTCTGCGCGAAGGCGGACGGAGCGAATACGGCGCACAGCGCAAGCGCCAATACGCCTCGACGAGCGATCATGAGCGTGTCTCCCGGCAATCATTATCGTTGGCCGGAGAGTACGCGGGTCCGACGTCGGATGGCCAGAGGGGCATTTCTCACGCCGCCGCGAGATGCCGCCGCAGCATCGCACGCAGCTCCTCAAGCACGGCGGCGCGATGAGGCAGATCGTCTTCGCCCGCGATGGCGACCGCGCTGCGCAGCAGGTGCAGCACAATCACCGCGAGCGCCTCGGCCCGCGCGGGAGCGATCGGCGGATCGGCCTGCGCCAGCAGCGCGGCAATCTGCCCGCGCAGGCGCGCGTGCGTCTTCTTCTTACGCTTCTTGTCGATGTCGCGGCGATCGGCTAGCACGACGAAGGCGGGGTGCGCCGTCAGGAAGCCCGAGAGGTCGCGAAACAGAACGTCGGCCAGCGTCGCGCCCGGCTTGCCGGCGACACGCGGCGCGAGGCCTGCGAGCATGGCCGCAAAGTCATCGGAATACTGCGCGTGCAGTGCCTCGGCGATCAGCTCCTTGGTGGGGAAGAACTGATAGAGCGAGCCGATCGACGCGCCCGCGCGCGCGGCGATCTCGGTCATGGTCGCGGCGTCGTAGCCGTTCTCGGCAAACACCTCGCTCGCCGCCGCCAATAGCGCGGCGACGCGCGCGCGGCCGCGCTCGCGCTGGGGCGCCCGGGCCGCAACCTTGTCCGCCGGCTTGCGGCCGCTGGCCGCAATCATGCCGGCGCTTGACTTTTGTGAGGTCATCCTCATATATCCAAAACATGAGCCAAGCCTCATATAAGGCCAGGCCGTCGCAGGGAACCGCCCGCGACGTTCGGCATCAATCCAGCATCCCGTCGAACCGAAAGCAAACCGCCATGCTCCAGCTTGACCCCCGTTCAACCGCCCTCGTGCTGATCGACCTGCAGAAGGGACTGCTCGCGTTGCCGCTCGCGCCGCATACGGCGCCGCAGATCGTCACCACCGCGCGCCGCCTCGCGACGGCGATCGCGGCGGCCGGCGGCCTCGTGGTGCTGGTGCGGGTCGATTTCGGCGCGAGCCTTGCCGCCGCGCCGAAGGGCGCGACCGACGTGCCGCTCGCCGTCCCGCCCGAGATGCCGGCCGACTGGACCGAAATTTCTCCCGAACTCAGTGCCGCGGCGCCGCATATCGTCGTCACCAAGCGAAACTGGAGCGCTTTCTATGGGACCTCGCTCGACCTGGAACTCCGCCGCCGCGGCATCACCCATCTCGTGGTCGGCGGCATCGCGACGAATTTCGGCGTCGAGTCCACGGCGCGCGATGGCTGGCAAGGCAACTACACGGTGATCGTCGCCGAGGATGCGGCATCGAGCTTCCGCACCGAGATGCACGAGTTTGCGGTCAAGAATACCTTGCCGCGCTGCTCGCTGGTGAGGAAAAGCGATGAGATCATCGCGGCGCTGTCACAGGCGCGGGCGGCGTAGCGGCGTAGCGGAGTGAGACGTTCAGTTACTCCGTCATGGCCGGGCTTGACCCGGCCATCGACGCCTTGCTTGCTTCGCGAAGTCAAAGAAAGACGTGGATGCCCGGCACAAGGCCGGGCATGACGGAGCCATTCCAACGGTCGTTCACTTCGCCAACTGAAACCGCTCGAAGCGATGCAGCGCTTCCTCGATCTGCTTGCGGCGTGGCGCGCGTGCGTCCTTGGCGATCCAGGTCCATTTTTGCATCAGCAACTTGCCGCGGTCGCGATCGGTCTTGAGATCGAGGACCGCGACGATGTCGTCGCCG
>JBBWZU010000728.1:0-8954 GCA_039649225.1 Hyphomicrobiales bacterium
ACCTGCTGCGGCCTGTTCTGCATCACCGCCATCGCGGCCGATGTCGTGGTGATGCTGCCCCCGCCCCCGCCCGTCACGCTCGCGGCGCTCGGCCGCGACGAGGCGCATGCGGGGCGCGGTCCCACAAGGATCAACCGCCCTCCCATCGCCTGACACAACGTCACTGAGCGTCGCACGGCCTCGCCGCGCGCGCTTGTCGTTGCTCGTCTGGCTTTGGGAGAATTCATGTCGGCGCTTTGGACGCGCGTGCCGGAGGCTATCCGGCGACACGTTGCGTTTCCTTATTCCAAGTTCGGCCTGCGCGCGGCGGCGTGCTTTGCGCTGCTGTCGATGCCGGGTTGCGCGAGCTTCTCGCCCGACGGGGGCATCGGCGGCGTCAACGCGGTCACGGCGCCGGCGCTCGGCGAGGATGCGGTCGCGCTGCGCACGCCGGAGGATGACGAGGCCGCGCACGCCCGCGTTCGCGCGCTGCTCGGAAAGCCGCTCACCGCCGCGGCGGCGGTGCGGATCGCGCTCATCAACAATCGCGACCTGCAGGCCGCCTATAACGCGCTCGGCATCTCCGAGGCCGCGATGGTGCAGGCGAGCCTGCCGCCGAGCCCGACCTTTTCGCTCTCGCGCATCGGGGCGGGCGGCGCGTTCGAGATCGAAGCCCGGCTCGTTGCTAGCATCCTCAATCTTGCGACCCTGCCGGCGCGGGCCGAAGTCGCGCAGGACCGATTCCGCCAGGCGCAGTTGCAGGCCGCGCTGGAGACGCTGCGAACCGCCAGTGAGGCGCGCCGCGCCTATTACGGCGCGGTCGCGGCCCGTGCGCTGGTGTCGCTGCTCACACAGGCGCGCGAAACCGGCGAGACGGCGGCGGAGCTTGCCCGGCGCCTGAACGAGACCGGGGCGATCAACAAGCTCGATCAGACCCGCAACCAGGTCTTTCTCGCCGAACTCGTCGCGCAGCTCAGCGCCGCGCGGCAGCGTGCCGGTTCCGAGCGCGAGCGCCTGGTGCGCGCGCTCGGGCTCTCGGGCGCCGATACGGCGTTCAATTTGCCCGGCGCGCTGCCGCCGTTGCCGGCCCGCGCGCGGTCCCTGCCCCGTGTCGAGACGGAAGCGCTCGCGCGCCGCGCCGACCTGCAGATGGCGCGCATCGAAGCCGCGATCCTGGCCAAGTCCTACGGGCTGACCCGCTCGACACGCTTCGTCAGCCTGCTCGATGCCGGAGCGGTCTCGAAAGTCACGCGCGAGTTCGGCGACACGCTGCGCGAGCGCGGGTTCGAGGTCGAGCTGCAAATTCCGCTGTTCGATTTCGGCGAGGCGAAAGTGCGCCAGGCGGAGCAGACTTATATGCAGGCGGTCAATCGCCTGCTCGCCAAGGCCGTCAACGTGCGCTCGGAGGCGCGCGAGGCCTATGCGGCCTATCGGGCAAGCTACGACATTGCGCGGCAATACCGGCGCGAGGTGCTGCCGCTGCGCAAAATCATCTCGGATGAGATGCTGCTGCGCTACAACGCCATGCAGGTCGATGTCTTCTCGCTGCTGACCGAGGCGCGCCAGCGCATCGCCTCCACGTCGGCGGCGATTGAAGCCGAGCGCAATTTCCGCCTCGCCGAGACCAATCTCGACGCCGCGCTGATCGGCGGAAGCACTGCGTCGCCTGAAAGCAGCGCCACGGCGAGCACCGCCAGCGAACCCAGCCGACACTAAAGGAGCCCTGCCATGACCCTTTCACGCCGATCGTTCGCATCCGCTGCCGTCTTGGCAGGCGCCGCGGCGGTGTCGGGCCGCGTCCAGGCCGCCGCCATCCCGGAGGCCGCGACCAGCACGGCGCCGACGATGCAGCCGCCGCTGCATCCCGCGAGCGGCCCTGCCTATCAGCCGGTGGTGACGCTCAACGGCTGGACGCTGCCGTGGCGCCAGAACGGCGACTGGAAGGAATTCCATCTGGTCGCCGAGCCGGTGGTCAGGGAAATGGCGCCCGGCATGAAGGCGCATCTGTGGGGCTACAACGGCGCCTCGCCCGGGCCGACCATCGAGGCGGTCGAGGGCGACAAAGTGCGCATCTTCGTCACCAACAAACTGCCCGAGCACACCACCGTGCACTGGCACGGCATGCTGGTGCCGAACGGCATGGACGGCGTCGGCGGGCTGACGCAGCCGCACATCAAGCCCGGCAAGACCTTCGTCTACGAGTTCGTGCTGCGCAAGAGCGGCACCTTCATGTACCACCCGCACGCCGACGAGATGGTGCAGATGGCGATGGGCATGATGGGCTTCTTCGTCGTGCACCCGCGCGATCCCGCCTTCATGCGCGTCGACCGCGATTTCGTGTTCCTGATGCAGAGCTACGACATCGATCCCGGCAGCGCGATGCCGAAGGTCACGACCATGACGGACTTCAACCTGTGGGCCTGGAACAGCCGCGTGTTTCCCGGCATCGATCCGCTGGTGGTGCGCAAGGGCGACCGCGCGCGCGTGCGCGTCGGCAATCTCACCATGACCAATCATCCGATCCACATGCATGGCGCCGACTTCGCGGTGAGCTGCACGGATGGCGGTTGGGTGCCGGAAAGCGCGCGCTGGCCGGAAGTGTCGATCGACATCCCGGTCGGCGCGATGCGCGCCTTCGATTTCGTCGCCGATGCGCCCGGCGACTGGGCGATCCACTGCCACAAGTCGCATCACACCATGAACGCGATGGGCCACGAGGTGAAGACCTTCATCGGCGTCAACAAGAAGGACCTCGCGAAAACCATCCGCAAGCTCGTCCCCGACTACATGCCGATGGGCACTACCGGCATGGCGGAGATGGGCGAGATGGAAATGCCGATGCCCGACAACACGTTGCCGATGATGACCGGCTTCGGTCAGTTCGGGCCGATGGAAATGGGCGGCATGTTCTCGGTCGTGAAGGTGCGCGAGGGGTTGGCGCGTGACGATTACGCCGATCCGGGCCCGTTCCGGCACCCCGAGGGCACTGTCGCCTATGAGGTCGCAAACGAGGCTGCCGGTTCGCCGGCGCGCAAGCCGGACAAGCCGTCGGGCGGCGCTGCGGCGGAATTCAACGTCGTCAAACCGGGACGCAAACCCTCAACCAATCACCGACACTAGAAGGAGCTGTTCGAATGATCCGATCCGTCCTGCGGCTTGCCGCAATCATGCTGGCACTTGGCGCCGGCGTTCCGGCCGCGTTGCACGCGCACGAAGGCCCGCACTTCTCCGCCGGAGAGCCGGGCGATCCCAAAAAGCCCGCCCGCACCGTCGAGATCCTCATGAAAGAGGAGTACGGCGCGATGGAGTACGTCCCGAACAAGATCGAGGTGAAGCGGAACGAGCAAATCCGTTTTGTGTTGAAGAACGTCGACATCCAGACGCACGAGTTCCTGCTCGCGACCGTTGCCGACAATCAAAAGCACGCCGCCGTGATGAAGAAGCATCCCGAGATGGTGCACGACGATCCCAACGGCAAGTCGCTGCCGCCGAAGGGCACCGCTGAAATCCTCTGGCGCTTCAGCAAACCCGGCACGTTCGAGTTCGCCTGCCTGATCCCCGGTCATCGCGAGGCCGGGATGGTCGGCACCGTGGTGGTGAAAAAGTAACCGCTTCAACGCAACGAAAGGACGATCGAAATGAAGTCAGTGATAGCCGGTATGTCGATGCTCGCACTCCTGGCCGCCGCGCCCGCCTCCGCGCAATCGGCGATGATTGCCGGCACCGTCACCAAGATCGACGAGCCCGCCGGCAAGATCACCCTGAAGCATGGGCCGATCAAGAAACTCGACATGGATGAAGGGATGACGATGGTGTTCCGCGCGGCGGATTCCACGATGCTCAAGGCTGTCAAGGCCGGCGACAAGGTGAAATTCGACGCCGACAAGGTGAACGGTCAGCTGACCGTGACGAAAATCGAGAAGACGAAATAGACGCCGCAGGCACCCGTCTCAAACCGGGGGTGCGATACTTGTCTGCTGGCCGAAGGGGCGCCTTACCAGCCCCTGCTGCCGCCCCAGCCACCGCCGCCAAACGGTCCAAAGGACTGCTGCTGCTGCGGCGCATAGGCGTAAGCCGGCGCGGGCGCAAAGCTCGGACGTCCGAAACCTTGCTGTGCGTTGCCTTGTTGCGCGTAGCGTTGGCGCTGGCCGTAATAATAGTCGTCCTGCTGGTTCGAGGCGGTGCGCTCGCGCGCATTGCCGGGCCGCACATCCTCGCGGGCGAGCCGCTTGGTGCGCGCCTTCTCGGCGGCGCGGACCTTGCGCGATTTCAGCTTGGATTGCTCGGCCGCCGCGGCATCCGTGGTCAGGGAGGCATCGGCGCTGCGCGACACGGCGCTGTGCGACGCCGTGCTGGCGGCAGGCGTTGCGGCCGCTTTGACCGGCGGACCACCCGTCTCCGGCTCGGCCGGCTGGACGGCGAGGCGCGCGGCCTCTTCCTTGCGGGCGGCGTCGGCGGCGGCCTGCTCGGCGCGCCAGCGCTCAACGCGCGAGGCTTGCGGATCGGTCTTGACCACGGCGGTCTTGGGCGCGGTCGCATTCTGGGTTGTGGCTGGTGCCGGCTGCTCGAGCACGTAGCTGGCCAGAAACAAGACACCCATCAAAACTGAGCCGACAGTCAGGAAGTACTTGAACAGGCTGGGCATCTGCATGGCAATCTCGCGGGACAAAAGGAGAATCTGGTGCACAAACGCGCCAAGGCTGGCCACGTTCCTTATCCACCTTACTCTATTCGTCGCGGGACATGAACGCTAGGTTCATTTTGCGTTCATATTCGAATCTCGCGGAAAAGTGACGCACCGGGCGACCCGGTGCGCCAAGTTGGCTCGAGAGGAACGAGGTGGAGGTACACCTCGGGGGGTGTTCTAGCGGCCTTGCCGGTCGCCGGATGTGATGCGGATCACACTTGAAACGAGGTTTTTTGGCAGCGGCTTTTTTTGCCAGAAGACCGGGTCCGGCGGGGGAATGACGCGCCCGGCCGGGCGTTAACCACTGGCTTTTGACTGAAATCCGGCCTATTTCGACATCATGGCCAAGGCGCGTGTTGCAAAATTTCCGATCGGGGCGGTGGTGAAGCATCGCCTGTTTTCATTTCGTGGGGTCGTGTTCGACATCGACCCGGTATTCGACAATACCGACGAATGGTACGAGGCGATTCCGGTGGAGATCCGGCCGTCCAAGGATCAGCCGTTCTATCACCTGTTTGCCGAGAACTCCGAAACCGAGTACGTCGCCTATGTGTCGGAGCAGAACCTGCTGCCGGACGATTCCGGCAAGCCGCTGCGCCATCCGCAGGTGAAAGAGACCTTCGAGCGCGGCAAGGACGGCAGCTACAAGCCGCGCGAGCAGCGGCTGAATTGACGCGTGCTCCGCGTTCCAAGCCGTCTTGCTAAAGCCCCTTGAGATATTCCACCAAAGCCTTGCGCTCGTTGTCGGAAAGCGTGGCGTTGCCGTAGTCGTGCCCGGCATTCGAGTTGCCATCGATGATCCGGCCGGCATCGTCGCGGGTGCGATACAGGAAGCTGTTCTCGGCCGATTGCGCCGTGACGTAGCCGACTTTGGCGGGATCGAACTCGCGCGAGCCAAGATAGAACGACTTCGGGCGGCCTTCCGGCGGCAGTAACAGGTCATACAGCGTCGGCACCGAGCCGTTGTGCAGATAGGGAGGCGTCGCCCAGATGCCGGTCAGTGGCCGCCCCTTGTAGGCGAGGATGTCGCTGGTCTCGGTCATGCAGCGTTTGAAGCGTGCCTCCTTGGCGTCGTCGCGCAGTGGCCGTATCAACTCCGGCAGTTGCAGTTCCGGCGGCGGCAGGCTGAGCGTCTTCGGGCCGAGCTTCGGGTCGAAGAACGACACCGCCTTGATCGTCTGCGCAAGGTCGCTCAGCACGTCCTTGCGTTTGTTCCAGATCACCCCGGAACCGGTCGCGCCGAGCATTTCGGCGACAGAAGCGGTGTCGCCGAACGGCAGGCTGAGGCCGAAGAAGAACTTCTTCGGCGTCAAATTGAGCAATCCCGTCCTCGCCTCGTAAGTATAGGCATTGCACGCCATCCAGACGTCGGTCCCGGCCGGTTCGGTTCCTTTCAATGGCGTCATTTTCACTTCGATCCGCGTCGTCAGGTCATTGCGGGCGAGCGGCTGATGGCAGTTGGCGCAGCGCGCGCCGAAGATCTTCTCGCCGGCTGCGCGATCGCTGGCGTTGATGGCGCCGAGCAAGCTCTCGGGCCAGGCCGGCGGTTTCAGGCTCGCCAGCAGTTGTTCGAGCCGATTGAGATTCTTGATGTTGGCGCTCGACCGATAGCCGTCTGGCGCCGGAAAACGATTGATCTGGACATCGGCAAACACACCGATGACCTCGCCGACATTGCGGCCTAGCGCGCCGACGTCGAATTCCGGGGTCAGCGGGACGTTCTTGGCGATCCCGTTCCACTGCACCTTGTCGAACTGATGGATATTCCACAGGAACGGATAGCTGACTGGCGCGTCGGACGGATTGACGGTCTGGTCGTGTGCCTCAACGATCGCCGTCACCTTGTTGAAAATGAAGCCGAACGCATCAAGCCGGGCGAACCCGTAGCGCAACGGCGTGGCATTCGCCTTGGCCAGCTTCTGCTGCCAGGCGACATAACGGGTCAGCTCGTTTTTCAGCATCGACCGGTTGGCCGGCGTGTCGGCGCCCTTGAGCACGGCCTTGGCGAAGCGATCCTGCTTTTCGGTGTTGTCGCGCGTCTCCACCAAAGCCAGATTGAGCTCATCGATGAAGCTTTGCGCGTCGGCGAGCGTCGCGCCGCCCTCGATCCGCATGCGCTTGCCCTGATAGGTGATCTCGGAGGTGTGGCAGGCCGAGCAGTTCAAGCCCATCCATGCCTCGCGGCTGGATTGCTTTGCCTTCCAGCGCAGGCGCGTGATGCCAAGATTGCTGTCGTCCTGGGTGTCGACGGTGAACCCGACGACGGGCAATTGCTCGGCTCCTGCCGGAACGCGCGACAGGTAGCGGAATTTTTCCATGTTGGCGGTTTCAAAGAACGGCTGGCTCGAGCCCGGCTGCTCGAGCGCGCGAAACCACGAGAGCGGAAGCAGACGCGAGCCTTGCGACAGCGTGTACCAGGCCTCTATTTGTTTGACCGACCAGCCTTGATCGATCGGCACGATCTCGTCCGTGTGTCCCGGAGCGGGCGCAACGCCTGCAAGAGCCAGGATGCAGACGCATTGAGCGATTAAGCGGCGGCGCATCGGATACTCTCCCGTTCCGACCCGGTTGGATCGGGTCGATGAATCGCGGCGCAATGTATGATTGATTAATGGGATAGCATATGTCCAAGGTTTATCGAGAGAAATGTTTGTGACTGCGGCGCGCCATCCGCGGGTGAAAGAGACGTTCGAGCGCGGCAACGACGGCAGCTACAAGCCGCACGAGCAGCGGCTGAATTAGCGTCACTCGACGCTACGCCGGCCGGAAGAAATGCCGGTAGGCGTGTGACAGGAAGCCGATCGCGATCGGCATGATCAGCAGATAGTAGGCTATCATAATGGCGCCGACCGCCGTGAAGCGCCCGGCAAATGACTGATCGGCGAACATGTCGGGACGGGGAAACCCGACCAGAAAAAGCAGAACGATTTGCGCCAGCAGCGCCGGCGGCAAAGTGCAGGCAACGATACCCCACAACATCCGCCAGGTGTTTCCACCGGTCCGATTCCACGTCTCTTTGAACGTCAGACCCATGTCCTCGGTGGCGCGCGCGGGAAGCAGCAGGGTCAGACGCGGAAAGACCGCTGCGCCCGCCAAGTAGACCACAAAAAGCGCCAAGAACAGCACTGTGTAGAGCGCCGAAGCCCCGCCTGTTCCGGAGTGAAACAGGAAATAAGATGTCGGCAGAGCGATCACCAGCACCGGAATGCCGACAACCAGACAGATCAAGATTCCAACCCACACATAGCGCCAGAAGCTTTTCGCGATGACATTGCTGCCGCTGAACCCGGGGCGTTCGTCCAGAATAATGCGCCGATGCCACGCGACCGCGATGCTGACGCCGGCAATGACCAGGAGCAGATTGTCGAGACCTCCGAGCGCGATCATTGGGAAAGACTTCGGCGGAATCTGCACCGGAACCCGTTGCTTCATGCCCGCCATGACCTCGGCAAACCACGACGACTGCAGCCAACTGACAATGCCGGTCAGCGGCGCGGCCAGCACCAGCCAGAGCCAGGATGCGCGCAGGACGTCCACGAAATTGCGGAAGTACGTCGAATACGAAAGGCTGATTGTGGCCCCGAGCGGCAGCTTTGCGCCGGATGGGCCCTGCGGCCCCGTTGCCAAGCTCATGCCGGTGTCCTCCACACAGGCCGCGCCTGGCCGTTTGTGTTTGTGATTGCGGTTGGATGATACCGGACGGCGACGCGAAGACAATCTGTTCTCGTCTCTTATCTCAGTATCATCCGAGCAGATCATTGCGGCTTTGGCGACGCGGCTGGTGGGCGGAAGTGACGCCTGCGCTGTGCACCGGAAGCCGTCTTGCGCGCACGCGCGCGGCGGCGATAAAATCCGCACCGGTCGATCAGGCGACCGACGGTCCGCGTGAAGGGTTGAACCCACCTCGATAGCGAGACGAACATCTCGATTCCCTTCTTTCTTGCCCGAGAGCCGCGGACGCCGGGCGCAGAGAAAGAAGGTCTGTCATGCCGAAAGCTCTTCCGGCCCAACCCCATATCGACTGGCTCAAGAAGACCGCCAAGCAACAGCTTGACGAATTGCGCACGCGTGATCCCGCGGCCAAGCTGCATCAGGCCCAACTCGCCGTCGCCCGCGACTACGGCTTTCCAAGCTGGCGCGCGCTCAAAGCGCATGTCGATGCGCAGAGCATCGACGGCCGGATCATCGCGGCCGCCAAGGACGGCCGCGCCGATGAGCTCGACGCGCTGCTGGCGCGGCATCCGGATAAGCTTGTCATTACCGGCAGCCAATGGAATCGGCCGTTGCT
>JBBWZU010000783.1:0-2513 GCA_039649225.1 Hyphomicrobiales bacterium
GCGCCAGCGACGGCGCAAGCAGAAGGATAGCGAGCAGCAGACGTTTCATCATCGCCTTCAGGCCTTCTTTCCAACCTCGACGCCGGCCCATTGCTCGATCGGCTTCACGAATTCCGTGATATCGGCGGTTGGTCCCATGGCGGCCTTGCCGATCGACATCAATTGGCGCACCGCGTTGCCGACGACCATCGGCACGCCGAGCGCCTCGGCCTCGTCGAGGCAGAGCTTGACGTCCTTGTAGAGCAGCGCGGTCGGAAAGCCGAAGTCGAACCGGCGCGGCACCACGCAGCGCGGGAATTTGTCTTCGCTTGCCGTGTTGCGTCCCGAGCCGGCATTGATCACGTCCAGCATCGTGGTCGGATCGAGTCCCGCTTTCACGCCCATCACCATCGCCTCCGCGGTGATGAGCTGTGCGGCCGCCGACATCAGGTTGTTGATGACCTTCATGGTCTGCCCGAGGCCCGGCTCCTCGCCGATATGGAAGAACTTGCCGAGCACTTCGATGACCGGCCGCAACTCGTCCGCGATGGCGCGCGGGGCCGCAATCATCATCGCGAGCGTTCCCTTCTCGGCGCCGGTCGGCCCGCCGCTCACCGGCGCATCGACCGCGGTGATGCCCTTCGTCGCCAAGGCCGCCGCAACCTCCTTGGCGGCGCCCGATCCGGTGGTGGAGAGATCGACGAAGACCTTGGCTTTGCTGCCTTCGATCACGCCGTTCTTGCCGTAGGCCACCGCCTTCACGACGTCGGGCGTCGGCAGGCTCACGAGGATCGTCTCGCACTGCGACGCGACGTCGGCCGGCGAGGCCGCGCGCTTTGCGCCGCGCTGTTCGAGGCGCTGCATCGCGGTCTCGTTGGTGTCGAAGATGACGAGGCTGTAGCCCGCTTCGAGCAGGCGTCCGGCCATGTGATGCCCCATGGTGCCGACGCCGATAAAGCCGAGCTGTTTGCCGGACATTGGTCCTCCCGCCGCGCCGCCAAGGCGCATGTTGCTTGTTGACGTATCGTCTAGCAGAGACATGCCGCGCCAAAAAGGGCACAAGGGTCGTGGCAGCATTGCGGTGGCGGGCGTTTTTGCCCACTATCGTTTGGCATTCAATACCGCCGCCGGCTATGGGCAGGCTCGCCTCAAGCACAAGGGACAGGGTAAGACTTCCGCATGAACTCCAATCTCACCACCGAACGTCCGACATTCGTCACCCACCTTGAATGCGCCATGGTCGGCGACCGCTACGAGGCGGATCAGATCCACAACCTCTCCAAGGCCGGCAAGCCGCTGCTGGTTCGCTACGATCTTGCGGGCGTGAAAAAGGCGATGACCAAGGACGCCCTGAAAGCGCGCCCAGACGGGTTGTGGAAGTGGCGCGAGCTTCTACCTGTGCGAAAAGCGCAGGACATCGTCAGCCTGGGCGAGGATGCAACGCCGCTGATCTTGCTGCCGAAGATGGCGAAAAAACTCGGCGGTGGTGAAATCATTATCAAGGATGAAGGCCGGCTGCCGACCGGCTCGTTCAAGGCGCGCGGCCTTGTGATGGCGGTGTCGATGGCCAAGGCGCTTGGCATCCGGCACATGGCGATGCCGACAAACGGCAATGCCGGCGCGGCGCTCGCCGCTTATGCGAGCCGCTGCGGTATTCGCACCACGATTTTCTGTCCCGAGGACACGCCGGAGATCAATCTATCGGAGATCGCGCTCGAAGGCGCCAGCGTCTATCGCGTCAACGGGCTGATCGACGACTGCGGCAAGCTGGTCGGGCAGGGCAAGGAAACAACCGGCTGGTTCGACACCTCGACGCTCAAAGAGCCGTACCGGATCGAAGGTAAGAAGACGATGGGTCTTGAATTGGCCGAGCAGTTCGGCTGGGAATTGCCCGACGTCATCTTCTATCCGACCGGCGGCGGCACCGGCCTGATCGGCATGTGGAAGGCGTTCGCTGAGCTTGAAGCGATCGGTTTCATCGGCGCGAAGCGTCCACGCATGGTGGCGGTGCAGGCCGAGGGCTGCGCCCCGATGGTGCGCGCCTGGGAAAAAGGCGACGAGCACGCGCCGCGTTTCGAGAACGCGCATACCGTTGCGTCCGGCATTCGCGTGCCGCAGGCCGTCGGCGACTTTCTCATTCTGCGCGCGGTGCGCGAGTCGGGTGGCTTTGCGATTGCGGTCTCGGATGAGGCGATCACGGCGGCGGTCGACGAGGTCGCGCGCGGCGAGGGCTTCCTGATGTGCCCCGAGGGTGGCGCCACCTATGCGGCCTACAAGGCGGCGCTCGCCGACGGGCGTGTTTCGAAGACCGACCGTGCCGTGCTGTTCAATTGCGCCACGGGGCTGAAATATCCGATGCCGAAGGTGACGGCGACGCTCGACCGCACCAAGCCGATCGATTTTGCGAAGCTGTAAGCGGCCATGCACGTCGATCCGAAGACGCTTAGCGCGGACGAGTCTTACAAACTGATGACCGGCGTCGTTGTCCCGCGCCCGGTCGCCTGGGTGACGACGATCGCCGAGAACGGCGGCGT
>JBBWZU010000790.1:0-7195 GCA_039649225.1 Hyphomicrobiales bacterium
GCCGACTACACGAAGTTCGTCAAGGAATTCGACATCAAGGGCGAGTGAGCGGCTTTTAGAACGCGTATCTCAATCCAAGCCGTCCGGCCGCGCCCAGCACGCTGTCGCGTCCGCGCACTTCGGCTTCCAGGTAGCTTGAAACCTGCTTGTTCCAGATGAAGTTCAGCTTGGCGATGCCTTGGCCGAACACTTTTCCTTCATCGGTCGGTGCGAGGGCAGGCGCGCCCGCCGCGACCGCAATGCTCCCGCCACGGATCTCGACATCGCTATAGGCCAAGGCCGTCAAGGTCGGTTCGACGGTGACGCCGTTCCAGTCGAACGACGTTCCGGTGCGGATGCCACCTTGCACGCGGATCGTGTGCCCGTCTTCAAAGCCGAGGGCCTTGGAGGCATTGTCCCACACCGTGCTGGTGTAGGAGAAGCCGACCGTCGGCTCCCACCACCACGGCTTCATGTCGAACTTGTAGTTCAGATTATAGGCGGTCACGAAGTTGGTCAGTCCGAGGCCGAGGTCGGGAAGGCCGGCCGCGGAGCGGTTCAGATCGAAGAAGTCGACCTTGAAGGTGGCGTCGGTCGAAAAGCCGCCATTGACGTAGATCGCGTAGGCGCCAACACCCGGTCCGTCCACGGTCGCAGTGGACCCGTCGGCATTCTTCACGCGCGCGGACGTGAAGCCGCCGAGCGCGCCAAAGACGAACGCGTCGGTCGCGGAGAAAACATTCGTTACTGTAACATCGGCGCCGCCGATCCCGCCGGCCGTCGTGGTGGTGCGGCCGATGTCCGCGCCGTTGAACGAGCCGCTGCGCCACTCGATGTCACCGAAGCCCTGACCCCAAATCGCGTAGGTCACGGTGCGCAGCATCAGTTGCTGCTTCGGCATCGCCTTAAAGACGGGACTCTTGCCCATGCCCTTTGACGAAGAATAGTTCATCGCCGCTTCGTCGCTGTCGTCCCAGGTATAACGAAGCGCGACCGGGCTCGTGTTCTTGCCGCCTTGCAGCGCATCGCGAACGCCCGTGATCATCGTGTGCACGGCGCCGACGCTGATCTGCGAGACGTCCTGAGCCGATCGGCCCAATGTCGCGACAGCGGCGGCTCCGCTCGCACATCCGGGCGAGGCAGCGAAAGTGCCGGTGACGGTCGACCCCGTGACGGTGCAGGTGCCGAAAGTGGCGCTGAATGCGCCGGTGCCGCTATTGTACGTTCCGGTGGCACCCGAGTAGATGCCGCCAACCACGTTACAGCTCGACAGGCCGCAATTGAGCGTGCCGCCGCCCGGAATCGGGAACGACGCTTGAGCCGATGCTCGCGGTATCGCGCTCAGCTCGCCGACGACCAGAACCCACAGGAAGAGAAAGGCGAATACGCTGAATCTGCGGCACATCATACAAGGCCCCCAACAGCCGTCCGGCTTCCATTCCAGATGCCATAGGGTTAGGCGACAGTTTTGCTTCGCACAATTGCCGAAAAGCCACAGGGCCTGAACATTCAGTCCACGGCTGTACTTGGGTAGGGAACTCAGGTGTGGCCGGCGCCGAGCTTCGCGTCATTCTTGCGGCAATTCCGCGACCCGGAGGCCTCGATCAAAACCGCGCCGAATCAAGATGTTGTCCGTGTTCGTTGACTCGGTGGGGCGCCATGATGGCGCCAAAAGGGTTCGCACGCGCGGATGGCCTCATTTCCGGCCCTGCCGGTTTAGCATCGCGCATCCTGTCTGCATGCATGGCAAAGTGCTCTCCGGAGGGACCTTTTGGCGCGCTCAACCGTTGTCGGGTGAGACGATTTGAACTTTACCGGGGCGAGCGTCGACTACCGGACGACCCATCTCGATCTCGCACCCCCTTTTTCGGAGAATCCCATGAAGACGCGGTCGCTCCGTTTCGCGACTGTTGCGCTGTCGGCTGCGTTCGCCATGATGGCGGCCGGCCCCAGCCGCGCGCAGAACGAAGTCAGCAATGCCTCCAATTCAGCCGTTCGTTCCGCGGTCACCGACTCGCGCGACGCGGCCTTCCGGCTGCGCAATTCGCGCAACACCGCTTTCCGCGTTCGCGACTCGGCGCTGCACCGCCATCTGTCGCGCCCCCACCGGTATGCGCGGACCGCGCGCTGACGAGCACTGGATTTCTTTATCAACCCACTAAACCGCTGGTAGTCCGCGCCGCACTAATTATGAGCGCACGCGAGATGCCGCGGTCAAAATTTGAGAGGTGCTCAATTGCTATCGGCGGCGCAAAACATTAGTTTGCGCTGCGTCATCGCGTTATTTGGGGGCAAGCCATGGTCAACCGTTGCTTGGTCTTTTTTCGGTTTTTTTTGGTTTTCTGGCTGATTGATGTTTGCCTGTTTGCGGCCGCGCCGATAGCCAATGCGGCGGCGCGGGTCGCGCTCGTCATCGGCAATGGCGAGTATCGCTTCACCAAGCCGCTCCCCAACCCGGTCAACGACGCCAACGATATTGCCGCCACCCTGGAGCAGCTCGACTTCACGGTGATCCGCGTTTTCAACGGCGACTTTGGAAAAATGCGCGAGGGGATCCGGGCCTTCAACACAGAGGTCGAGCACGCCGACATTGGGCTCATCTATTACGCCGGACACGGCATGGAACTCGGCGGCGAGAACTACATCATCCCGGTCGATGCGGAACTCAAGACCGATCGCGACCTGATGAGCGAAGCGGTCGGCCTCAAGGTGATCCTTCAGTCGGTCAGCCGTGCCGGCACGCTCGGACTTGTGATCCTGGATTCCTGCCGCGACAACCCGTTCGCCGCCAAGATGGCGCGCACCAAGCTCGCGCGCTCCGTCGACCGCGGTCTGACGCGGGTCGAGCCGACCGCGAACGTTCTGGTGGCCTATGCGGCCAAGGACGGCACGACCGCGACCGACGGCGAGGGCCGCAACAGTCCTTATACGGCCGCGCTGCTGAAGCACTTAGGCACGCGCGGTCTCGAAGTCAGCTTCGTGTTTCGCAAGGTGCGCGACGACGTGATGGCGGCGACCAACCGGCGCCAGCAGCCCTTCGTGTACGGCTCGCTCTCCAGCAAGGCGATTTACCTGCGCGCGCCGGACGCCGCGCAGGCTGTATCAGCTCCCATGCAACCGGGTGGCGCGCAATTGGCCGCCGCGCAGACGACCACGCCGGCCGTCTCGCGCAGCGTCGATGGGGCGGTGTGGGAGTCCATCAGCCGGTCGACGGACGCGGCGCTGTTCGAGAACTTCCTCAAGCGGTTCCCGCAAAGCCCGCGCGGCGGGGAAGCGCAGACGCGCCTGACCGCGCTGCGCGCCGGCGGCGAATGCGACCAGCTCGGCGACCCGCACGCACGGACGGTCACGGTCGTTGAAAGCGCCAAGTCCGATCCGGAGGCGGCGCGGCGCGCCTGCGAGACCGCGATGGCGGCGTTCCCGGATGTGATGCGCTACGCGCTGCAGGGCGCACGGGTGGCGGAGGAGAATAAAGACTATGCCAAGGCGCGCGCGTTCTACGAAAAGGCGGCCGATCGCGGCAGCCGCGTCGCCATGGTGAGCCTCGGGGCACTCTACGAGTCCAATCTCGCCGGGGAACCGAGCTATCCCAAGGCGCGCTCGCTGTACCAAAAGGCGGTCGAGCTCGGAGACCCGAATGGCGCAATCCGGCTTGCCCGCATGTACGAGGCAGGCCACGGCTTTGGGCAAAATCCAGCCCAGGCGCGCGAATGGTACCGCAAAGCAGCCGCGCTGGGCAACGCGCAGGCGATGGCAAGGCTGGCGGATATTTATGAGCGCGGCCTCGGGGTGCGCAAGAACGCCGCCGAAGCCCAAATGTGGCGCCGCAAGCTGGCACAGGCCAAGCAGGCGGCCGCGCAGCCGCGCCCTTCGTCGAAGACGCTATCGAAGAAATCGAACGCCGATTGACTCAACGACAAAACCGGAGGGCTGCGGGTCCTGACTAACTGAGTGTGGATTTAGGTGGCGATCGGGCGGATGGAGGCAGCCAGGTTCGGCTGTCGTAAGGCCATCAGTTCGACGTCAATTTGCGATGGTCTCGCGGGGCAGCGGGAGGAGGCGGCGGTGGCGTTTGGCGTTTCGGGGAAATGGGCTCGTTCTGCAACCGTAATTGGTCTCTGCCTGATCGGCGCGTCGCAGGCCTATAGCGCCGAGCGCGTGGCGCTGGTGATCGGCAACAGCGGCTATGAGAACCTTCCGCGCCTCGCCAATCCGGTCAACGACGCGTCCGACATGACGCAGTCGCTCCAGCGCCTCGGGTTCAACGTCACGACCGTGAAGGACGCCAGCTTCGAGAACCTGCGCGTTGCGCTGCTCGCGTTCAGCCGGCAGGTCGCGGATGCCGACATGGCGGTGGTGTTCTATGCGGGTCACGGCATCGAGGTTGCGGGCGAGAACTGGCTGCTGCCGGTCGACGGCCGGTTGAAGACCGACGCCGACGTCAACTCCGAGGCGATGAACCTGCGCACCGTGATGCTGGCGGTCTCCGAAGCCAAGACCCTCGGCCTCGTCATTCTCGATGCCTGCCGCAACAATGTGTTCGCCAACATCGTCAGGAGCGGTTCGACGCGAGCGGTCGACCGCGGCCTTGCGCCGGTCGATCCGGCCGAGAATGTCCTGGTTGCCTATGCGGCGCGCGACGGCACCACGGCGAGCGACGGAACCGGGCGAAACAGTCCGTTCACGTCGGCCTTGCTGCGCCATCTCGAGACCGCCGGGCTCGAGCTGGAGTTTTTGTTCCGCAACGTGCGCGACGATGTCTGGGCGGCGACCAATGGCGGGCAGCAACCGTTTCTCTATGGCTCGCTATCCAAGGACGAGATCTATCTGAAACCGGCCCAAGGCACCGCGGGCGGTGTGGGCGTCGCGACCGTGGCGCCGAGCGCGCCGACCGATCCCGACGAGGCGAGCGACGTTGCCTGGTCGTTCCTGCGCAACACCTCGGATGCCGACACGCTGCGCCGGTTCGTGGAGCTGTTCCCGACCAGCAGCCAGGTGCCGGCGGCACGCCAGCGCGTCGCGCTGCTCGAGACATCGCAGAAATCCGACGCCGCGCCGAGCGGCGCGATGTTCTCGCTCGCCTCCGACGACACGACGCAAATCGAGGAAGAGGATATCAAGAAGACGCGGCCTTATCGCAAATCGACGCCTGCGGTCGAAGCGGCCTGGAATCTCCTGAAGGATAGCAAGGACGCCACCGTGGTCCGGCGTTTCGCCGATCGGTTCCCGAGCAGCCGCCGCCGCGCCGCCGTCGAGCGGCGGCCGATTCAGTTCGTCGGCGCCAGGGTGGCGCTTGCCAACCCGCAGGATCCACCGCCGCAGCCCAAGCTCATTACCCGCGACGTGCTGTTGCAGGCCGCCGAGGACCCCGATGTCCTGCGCTGCTTTCGCGTGGACGATTTGCACGCGCCGGAGTGCCACAACGCGCTCGAGCGTTATCCGCTGATCTCGCAGTTCACCTACGATTACCGCTTCCGCTTCACGCTCTGCCAGGCCTTGGGCGATGCATGCGGCGGCGGCGGCAAGTCGACCAACATGCTGCAGGACGGCAAGTCCATGCAGACCAAGGCGCTGTTCAATCCATCGAATGCCGATCCGGTCGCAATCGCCGCGATCCCCGGCGGCATCGTGATCGCGCCGGCGGTGGATGCCGGCTCGAATTCCGGCTCGAATAACACGCCCGGTTCAAACGGCAGCCAAGGCGGCCAAGGCGGTCAAGGTGGCCAAGGCGGTCAAGGTGGCCAAGGTGGCCAAGGCGGCCAAGGTGGCCAAGGCGGCCAAGGTGGCCAAGGCGGCCAGGGCGGCGGCACGAGCCAGCACCAGCAGAATTCGCATGGGGGGACCGGGAACAATGGTGGTCAGACCGGTGGTGGGAGTTCGAACGGTGGTAGTTCGAAGGGTGGTGGTTCGACGTCGATCTTCCGGAAGGGAGGGGGACATCGCGGGCAGAACATATCGCAACAATCGAATGGCTCGACAAAATTGCTCAATACGACGGGCACGAAGACTTTCCGCGGACACATTCATGTCGGGCACATCAAGACGAACGTGGGAGTCGGTGTGAAATCGCTCAACGCCGCAACGGCGACCGGGAGGTCGTTCATCGTCGCGACGCCGACGACCAAGTCGCTCACCATTCGGGCGCCGACCCTGCGCGTTGTGACCGTGAAGACGCCAACGGTGCGGGTGCCAACCGTCAGGGTACCGACCGTGCGGGTCCCAACGGTGAGAGTCCCGACGGTCCGCATCCCGTAAGAAAGCCCAGATGCCAGACCGCGCACGTGTCATGGAATTCGTCGCGATGGTCGTCTCAGGCGACCATGTCGGGGCGATCGCGAATTTCTATCATGAAGACGCGACCATGCAGGAGAATCGCAACGCGCCGCGCCGCGGTCGCGACATCCTCATGGCGCACGAAGAGCGGGCGCTCGGTCGGATCAAGCGGATGCACACCCACCCGGCGGAAGTCATCCTGGTCGACGGCGATAATGTGGCGATCCAGTGGACCTTCGACCGCATCAGTCATGAGGGGCTTGTGACGCGGCTGGAGGAGGTCGCGCTGCAGGTCTGGAAGGGGGACCGCATCCTGCGCGAGCGATTCTTCTACGACAGCGCAACGGCGTGGTTTGAATGCGCTTGATCCGTGGACTCTTGATTCGTGGAATCCTGATCCACGGAATCCTGGCGCTTTCAATGGCCGGCGTCCTGGGGCCGGTTTCGGCGCAACAGGTGGAACTGGAAGGCCCCGAGCGCGGCAATTTGCGCGCCTTGGTGGTCGGGATCGATGCCTACAAGAATGTGCGGCCGCTGCTCGGCGCGATCGCCGACGCGCGCGATATCGAGCGCGCGCTGCGGCGCAGCGGTGTCGGGGACGTCACGACATTGGTTGACGAAGGCGTCACGCGCGATTCCGTCATCGCGGCGCTCGAGGCGCTGGTCGGGCGCGCCGGGCAGGGCGATTTCGTAATCCTGTCGATCGCGGGCCACGGCGCGCAGGAGCCGGAGCGCGTGCGCGGATCCCAACCCGACGGCATGGACACGATTTTCCTTTTGACCAATTTCGCCAGGTCCGTCGCCGGCTCGCGCGAGCGGATCGTCGGCACCGAGTTCAATCATTTCATCAGGAGACTGGAAGAGAAAGGCGCGACGGTCCTGTTCATCGCCGATACGTGCCATGGCGGCGGCATGACGCGCGATGTCGATCCGCGCGCCGGCG
>JBBWZU010000157.1:0-20411 GCA_039649225.1 Hyphomicrobiales bacterium
GTCTCGGACAGGAAGGCCATCGGGAATCTCCGTTTTTGCGGCCCGTTGGTACCGGCCAAGCGCGCGCACGGCAAGCGGATAAGCCTGATTTGATCGATGAAACATGCTGATAGCTGCCATTTCGTAACGCACACTATCCGTTAGCCCTTTGGGCCTAAATCTGGCCGTCACCCTTGGTGGCGGACATGACGCGAATTCTCGATCTTCTGCGCGGCGGGGACTGGCTCAGCGCGGCCCGGATGCGGTTATGGGCGCTGGCCGTGCTGGTCGCGTCGGCAGGCGGACTTTTGTATCTGGTCGCCACCTCCGACGGGCTGATGGACTACCAGGACCGCCCGCTTGGGACCGACTTCTCCAACGTCTATGCGGCCGGCACCTACGTGCTCGAGGGCCGTCCGGCGGCGCCGTTCGACCCGCGCCTGCAGCATACGCGCGAGCGCGAGATTTTCGGCGAGAAGACGCCATTTTTTGGCTGGCACTACCCGCCATTTTTCCTCTGGTTGGCCGCCGCGCTGGCGTTGATGCCGTATCAACTGGCGCTGAGCGTATGGCAGGCGGCGACGCTGATTCTGTATCTTCTTTCTATCCGCACGCTCGTCGCGAGCGGCTCCAGCGCCACCTCTGCCCTATGGGGAGAGCCCACAGCGGGAAGAGGTGAAGCAAGCCTGTGGCTCCTCCTCGCCCTCGCCTTTCCGGCAGTGTTCGTCAATCTCGGCCACGGCCACAACGGCTTCCTGACCGCGGCGCTGATTGGCTTGGCCCTCATCCACCTCGACGCGCGCCCGGTCCTCGCCGGTGTCTTGTTCGGCCTGCTCGCCTACAAGCCGCAGTTCGGCATCATGATCCCGCTGGTGCTGATCGCCACAGGGCGCTGGCGCGCGGTGTTCGCGGCCGGCGCGACGGTCGCGCTGCTGACCCTCGCGGCGACGCTCGCGTTCGGCACCGAGACGTGGCGCGCGTTCTTCACCTTCGCCGAATATACCCGCGTGCATGTGCTGGAGACCGGCGAGACCGGTTGGCACAAGATCCAGAGCGTGTTCTCGGTTGCCCGCATGTGGGGGGCGCCCATCCCGCTCGCGTACGCGGTGCAGAGCGCAATCACTATCGTGGTCGCAGGCGCGCTGGTCTGGCTCTGGCGCTCGCCGGCGTCGTTCGCCCTCAAGGCCGCGGCGCTGTGCCTCGCCGCTATTCTGGCAACGCCTTATAGCCTCGACTACGACATGATGGCGCTCGCGCCAGCGATCGCGTTCCTTTCCGCCGAGGGCCTGCGGCGCGGCTTTGGCCCCTACGAGAAGACCGCGCTCGCCGCGCTTTGGGCCGTGCCGCTGGTGACACGCAGCGTCGCACAGGCGACGCTGATCCCGCTGGGCGTGATCGCGATGCTGGTGATGTTTGCGCTGATCATGAGCAAGGCGGCCGCGGCGATCGCCAAGCCAATAGCCGTCGGCTAGCGCCTTATGACGCCTCAACCTTCACGGCGACCGTCTTACACAAAACTTCTGACATTCCCGCGGTGACAGGATTTGCAATCGCGTAACTGCCACGTACGGTGAAGTCCTGCGGGTCCTCCGTCATCCGCCGCAGCACCGCTGCGAACAGCATGGCCGCGACGACGATGATACCCAGCTTCATCGCATTGTCGAACACCGTCAGCTTGAACAGAACCGGGGCCAGATATGCTCCCAGCAGGATCGCGCGCTCCCCGGGCCGGAAGCCGCCGCGCAAAGCCTCACTCAGCAGCCAGGCCATCGGCACGGCCAGGATAACCAGATCGTATTCCAGCAAGAAGGGCGAGCAGAATGGCACACAGGCTGCGATCGCCGCTCCCTCCGCCCTGCCTGACCGCGCGCCTGGCGGCCGCCGCAGCAGCGCACGCACGAGCATGAATGCGGCCACCACGCTCACGACCCCCTGCGCCGCATAGGCCAGCACGAGCGGGCCCCCATGCAGGCGTATCGCGCCATACACGGTGATAAAATACTGCAAGTAAGGGGGGTTAATCGGCTCCAACCAATTGAGCCGCGCTTCCGCCATGTTGGCCATGAACGGCGGCCAGATTTCCGTCCCGAAAGCCAATGTTGCCGCCGCCGCCATAGCGAGCACGGTCGCACCCGCGGCCGCGAAACTCCGCCACCGCCCGGCAACTGCCAGCGCCAGCGGCACGATGATCCCAAGCTGTGGTTTGTAGGCTAGACATCCCAAACACAGGCCCGCCAGCACCGGCCGCCGGTCCAGCCAGACCGCCGCTCCCCCCAGCAGTGCCGTGCTCAGGAATCCATTCTGCCCGAACCCCGCATTCACCATCACCGCGGGATAACCCAGGGACAGCACCCAGATTGGCTCGCCTTCACGCAAACCCTTTGGCAGCAGCGCTCGCAGCGCGGCAGCATAGCAGGCAAAGCTCGTCGCCAGCCACAGGCAGAGAGCGGGAAGATACCCGAGCAGCGCGAAGCCGGCGCACAGCAGCAGGAAGAACGGCGGATAGAAGAATGCCAGGTATGGCCAGTTGGGGTCCCCATGCACGGCCTTTTGCCGCATAAAGTGAGGCGCCATCTGATAGGCGTCCGCGGCCTGCCCCTCGAGCGCTAGTTGCCCAGCGGTCCAGAAACTTACGAAATCGCCTGATATCCTGGGAACGCCGGGCGCAGACTGCCATTGCACCCACATCACGCAAAAGCTCAGGAAGGCCACCAGCGCCAGCGCCGCGCCGATGCGGAGCATATAGCGTTCTAGACGCGAGTTGTTCCCGTACCCTGGCACCTTGAATGGCGACATGGTGTCGACGCGTGAAGGAGGGTTGATGGTCGACACGCGTGCCAAGCCGATTGTTTCGGCTCTCATCATGGGGAGCTAATTGCTAAGATCTCATGAGGAGCTAGCTTTAACATCGTCTTAAATTGATCAGCTTCCGCAATGGTCCAACAATCCAGCGTCTCACCTCAGACGCCCGTGTTGATTCCAATGGTCGGAGCACCTGGTGCACGGCGAAGCCCGTGGCGTTCGCGCCGCGGTGCGCTAAAGTGCAGCGGAACCACCGGAAAAAGTGGCAGCCAAGGAGAAAACATGCTCACGCGCCGCGCCGCGCTCGCTACCCTGCTCGCAACGACTGTCCTGCGCCCGGCGCACGCCCAGACCTTCCCGAGCCGCAGCATCACGATCATCGTGCCCTATCCGGCCGGCGGGCCGACCGACGTCCTGGCACGCCTGGTGGCGCAGCATGCGGGCGCCGACCTTGGCCAATCGATCACGGTCGACAATCGCGGCGGCGGCGCGGGCGTGATCGGCAGCGTCGCGGCGCAGCGCGCCGACCCCGATGGCCACACGCTGGTGCTCGGCACCAACCAGACCCATGCCACCAATCAGAGCCTGCTCAAGAACCACCCGTTCGATGCCGCGAGAGATTTCACCGCGGTATCAGGCCTGGTGGAGGTTCCGCACGTGTTGGTCGTGCGCAAGGATCTTGCGATCAAAGATGTCGCCGAACTTGTCACGCTTGCCAAAGGCAAGCCGGGCGGGCTGAACTGCGGCTCGACCGGCGTCGGCTCCGCGTCGCATCTGACGATGGAGCTGTTCAAGACGCACGCGGATGTCGCGATGCTGCATGTGCCATTTCGCGGCTCGGCGCCGCTCATCACCGAACTGCTGGCCGGGCGCATCGATGTCAGCTTCGCGACGCTGCCGACGGTCGCGGCGCAAGTGGACAATGGAGACGTCAAGGCGCTCGCCATCGCCAGCACCAAACGCACGCCTCGCCTGCCCCGAGTGCCGACGCTGAACGAAGCCGGCATCACCGGCGTCGAGGCGGATGCGTGGTTCGCGCTGTTCGCTCCGGCCGGCACGCCGCTTCCCATACGCGAACGGATTCATGAAGCCGTCGTGAAGGGGCTCGCGAGCGAGGCGGCGAAATCCGTCCTCGCCGCGCAGGGCATGACACTTGCCGTTAAGTCGCCCGCGGAACTGGCCGCCATGATCCCGGCCGAGATCGAGAAATGGGCCGCCGTCATCAAGGTGGCCAATGTCATACCCGAGTGAAATTTGATGCGGTGCATTTTAAGGGTTTCGGCTACAATCCGAGCCAACGATCGACCAATAAAGTCTGGAGGACCGTCATGAAGCTCTCGGCCGAACAACTGCGCCAGTTCGACGACCTCGGCTATCTGCATTTCCCGAATTGTTTTTCCGAAGGCGAGATCGCGCTGATGCGCAGCGAGGCTGACGCGATCCTCAAGCTCGACCGTCCGGAGATCTGGCGCGAGAAGAGCGGCGCGCCACGCACGGCCTTTGCGGCGCACAAGTTCAACGAAGTCTTCCGGCTGCTGGCTCATCACCCCAGATTGGTCGCGCCGCTGGAGCAACTGTTCGGCGAAAGCCTCTATGTTCATCAGTTCAAGCTCAACGCCAAGGCGGCGTTCGAGGGCGACGTGTGGCAATGGCACCAGGATTACGGCACCTGGGCGCGCGACGACGGCATGCCCGAGGCGCGCGCGATGAACATCGCGGTGTTCCTCGACGAGGTCTTCCCGTTCAACGGCGCCCTCATGCTGGTGCCGCGCAGCCATAAGGGCGGCACGCTCGCCGCGGGACACGACCTCGCCACCACCTCGTATCCGCTCTGGACGCTGGACCAGGACACCGTCACGCGGCTTTGCCGCGAAGCCGAGCACGACGGCGAGCCCGGCATCGTGGCGCCGACCGGCAAGCCCGGCTCGGTCTTGATGTTTCACGGCAACCTGGTGCACGCCTCGGCACCCAACATCACGCCCTACCCGCGCAAGATCGTCTACCTGACGCTGTGCGCGGTCTCCAACCACATCACCAAGTTCAACCGGCCGGAATTCATCGCGCATCGCGACTTCACGCCGATTCAACAAGTGAGCGACGACGCGCTGCTGGAGCACGCCCGCGCGCACCGCGTCGCCGCGGAATGACATTTCGCGTGCGTGTCATGCCGGAGCTTGGAAACACTCCAGCGTCGCCTTTTGTGAGTGCGATTCACTTTTGTTGGGCGATCCGCGCGGGCTAGACTTGCAATGGTCGCGCTTGTTCCTTTTATCCTCCGACCGTGCGAGGCGGCACGGGACGATGGCGGACGGAAAGATGTACACGCTCTATTCGATGCAGCGGTCGGGCAACTGCTACAAGGCGCGCCTTGCGTTGGCGCAGCTTGGCATCCCCTACACCATCGTCGACCTGGATATCCTCAAGGGCGACACGCGCACGCCGGAATTCCTCGCGATGAATCCGGGCGGCCGCGTGCCGATACTTGAGGTCGCGCCCGGACGCTATCTTGCCGAGTCGAACGCCATCCTCTGGTACATCGCCGGCGGCACGCCGCTCGCGCCCGACGACCGCATCGATCGGACATCGGCGTTGCAATGGATGTTCTTCGAGCAGAACAGCCTCGAACCTTATCTTGGCGCGGCGTTCTTCTGGCTCACGATGGTCAAGGGCGGCCGCGAATTGCAGATGCACGCGCTCGAGGACTGGATGGAGAAAGGTTATCAGGCCTTCTCGGTGATGGAGAAGCATCTCGCGACGAACGACTTCTTCGCCGCGGGCCACTACACCATCGCCGACATCGCGCTCTACGGCTACACGCACGTCGCGCACGAATGCGATTTCGAGCTTGCGGCGTTTCCGGCGATCCGCGCCTGGCTCAATCGCATCGTCGATCAGCCCGGCCACGTGCCGATGGACTGGCACCCGGCTGCCGAGGCGGCGGAGTAGTTCAGGCCACGAGCGTCGTTCAGGCCGCCAGGGAATTTTTCAGGCAGCGAGGGATTCGCGCAAGCGCTGCGCCAGCTCTTCCTTGCGGTAAGGCTTGCCCAGCAACATCGCGCCGGCCGGCAGCGCGCCGCTTGGCCCGAATGCGGCCTCCGGAAAACCGGAGGTGAACAGCACCTTGAGATCGGACCGCATCGCCTCGGCCATGCGCGCGAGTTCCGAGCCGTTCACGCCGCCCGGCAACACGATATCGGTGAACAGCAGGTCGATCCGCGGTTCGCGTTTGAGGATTTCGAGTGCCGACTGGGCGTTCTCGGCTTCGAGCACCTGGTATCCGAGATCTTCCAGCTGCCTGATCAGAATACGGCGCAGACCGGGATTGTCCTCCACAGCGAGCACCGTCTCATGTCCGCGCGGCAGCGCCGCAGCCGCGAGGGGTTTTGCTTCCACACCGGCGCTGGCGGCACGCGACAGATAGAGCCGAATGGTCGTCCCGATGCCGACTTCGCTGTAGATCTGAACGTGCCCGCCCGATTGCTTGACGAAGCCGAAGACCATGCTCAGGCCAAGGCCCGTGCCCTTGTCCTTGTCCTTGGTCGTAAAGAACGGCTCGAACACGCGCGCCACGACGTCCGGCGGCATGCCCGTCCCGGTGTCGGACACCTCGAGCACGACATAGTTGCCCGGCACCACGTCCGAGTGGATTTCGGCATAGTCGCGATCGATCGAGATGTTTCGCGTTCCGATGGTCAGGCGGCCGCCACGCGGCATTGCGTCGCGCGCGTTGACTACGAGATTGGTCAATGCCGATTCCAGTTGCGCCGGATCGACGATAAGCGGCCATAGCCCGCCGGCGAGCGACAAGGAGATCTCGATGTGCTCGCCGAGCGTGCGTTCGAGCAACTTGGTCAAGCCGGCGACGAGCTCGTTCAGATCGACGTTCTTGGGCTGCAGCGGCTGTCGGCGCGCGAATGCCAGCAGGCGGCGATTGAGATCGGCGCCGCGCAGCGACGCGCCGAGTGCCTCTTCCACGGCTTCGGCCGCATCCGGATTCCAGCCGACCTGGTCGCGCAGCAGGTCGAGATTGCCGATGATGATGGCGAGCAGATTGTTGAAGTCATGCGAGAGCCCGCCGGTCAGTTGCCCAATCGCCTCCATCTTCTGGCTTTGGCGAAGCTGGTCCTCCAGCATCTTGCGGTTCGTGATGTCCTCGATCGCCACCACGACCGCGCGGACCGAGCCATCCTCGGCAAAGACCGGCGCGCTCGCAAGCTGGGCGTCGATGATCGAACCATCCTTGCGCCTGCGCTTCTCGATGACGTTGCGAAGGCATTCGCCGGAAAATGCCTTGGAGCGGCCCTCCTCGAACGAAACGAGGTCGTCCTCCGGAACGATCAGGTCGACGACGCGGCGCCCGACAGCTTCCTCGGCGGTGTAGCCGAACAGGCTTTCCGCGGCCCGGTTCCAGATGAAGATGTCTCCCGCCGGCACCGAGCCGCTGATCGCGACCGGAGATGCATTGATGACGGCCTGCATCAGTTCATTGGTTTCAATCAGTCTGTCCTGCGCCAGCCTGCGTTCGGTCACGTCATCGATAACGGTCAAAAGATACATCGGCTCATTCTTGTCGTCCCGGACAATGAGACGCTGCGCCGTCATGTAGCGGTCGCCTTTGTCCGGCGTCTTCAACAGGTTTTCAAGATCGTATATCGCGTGGCCGCGTTCGAGCAGCTCCTGGTCACGCTTCTCGATGATCTCCGCCGCAGAGGGCGGAAGGACCTCCCTGACCGTCCTTCCGATCACCTTGTCGCGCGTGGTGCCGAGGAATTTTTCGCAGGCCCGGTTGATCAGGACATAACGACGGTCGCCTTTCGCCTCGCGGACGATGATCGTCGCCGGGACGTTTTCGATGATCGTGTCAAGGAACGCACGCGTGCGGCGCAGTTCCTCCTCGGCTCGCCTTCGCTCCGTGACATTATCGATGATGCTCAACAGGTAACGCGGCTTGCCGTCGTCTCCATTGATGACGGTGCGCCTGGTCGCGATGAATTCGATTCCGTTCTGGGAATGATGAGCCGGCCGCTCTTCAAAAGACTGCTGCTCGCCACACCTTTCCAATTCGCGATCGCGCGCATCGAGAAGGTCCGCCGTGTCCTTGTCAAACAGATCGTAGACATTCCGCCCGACGATCTCGCCGCGTGGGCGACCGAAGAACTCCTCGCATTTGCGATTGACGAGAACGTAATTGTGGTCCGCCAGCACGTCCTTCACGGCGATGACCGCAGGCACACTGTCGATGACCGTGTGCAGGAATTCGCGCGTCCGGCGGATTTCGTCCTCGACCATCTTGCGCGCCGTTACGTCGATCGCGGCGACCAATACGGCATCGCGGCCGGAAAATGCCAGCGAGCGGGTATAGACTGACACCTCGATTTTCGCGCCGTCCGCCCTGATGTGCCGGCGGGCGCGCCCGGCGGCATTGTCCCGCTCGGCGACCGCGGCGCGCAGCTCCGCCCAGTCTTCGGATGCCCTGATATCCAGCACCGTCATCGCGAGAAACTGTTCCCGGCTATAGCCATAGTGCTCGATCGCGGCGGCATTCACATCAAGAAAGCACAGGCTCTCGCGGTCGTTGACCCACATCGGGATCGGATTGCTCTCGAACATCAGGCGGAACGACGATTCACGCCATCTGAGCTCGGTGATGTCCTTGTGCGTGGCAACCCAGCCGCCGCCCGGCCTTGGCTTGATTTCCACGAGAATGATCCGCCCGTCGGCCAGCTTCGATTCCCGCGCGGCCTTCCATTCGCCGCCGATGAACCTGGCCGCGTATTGATCCGGATCGCCGCTGAATGTCCCCGCGGCGAGGCGCTGCGCAAGGACATCGCGCATTGCGATGCCGGGTATCGCCGTGTCCGCGGACAGGCCGTACATGTCGCGATACTGGTCGTTGATCAGCAGCAGCCGTCCCGACGCATCGAATACCGTGATGCCCTGCGTGATGTTCTCCAGCGCGCTGTCGAGCAGAGAATTTCGCTCGGCCAACAGCCGGTCGACGACCGCAAGGGCGAAAGCGATGCCGAGCACCAGCATCGTGACGCCGGCTATCGTCACGGCGAGGATCGTCGCCGGGAGCGTGACCCCGGTGACCACCACAGTCGGATCGGGAGCGAATACGACCGCACCCATCGCGGTGAAGTGGTGCGCGACAATTCCAAGGGTGAGGAGGATCGCGGCAGCAAGCGTCGCGCGCGCGCCGTGCCAGGCACTCGCAACGGCTATCGCCGCCGCGCTGAAGGCCACTGCGGCCAGGATCGAGACCAGGACAAACCCAATCGACCAGTCGGCGTGTCCTGGAACTTCCACCGCCTGCATGCCGGAGTAGTGCATCAGGGCGACGCCAAGCCCGATGGTTCCGCCCGTCGCGGATGCGCGCCATGCCGGACGACCATGGACGCCGACCGTCAAGCCGACACTGATGACCGCGATCGAGGCTGCCAACGAAAAAAACGTCAAACCCAGATTAAAATGCAGCGGAATGCCCGGCTCATAAGCCAGCATCGCGATAAAATGGGTCGCCCAGATACCACTGCCCGCCGCCACCCCCGCCGTCACGATCCAGGCGGTGCGCGTACGCCCGCGCGTGGCGGTTGCGCGGCGGAACAGGCTGACTGCTACCAGGCTGGTCAGGAAGCAGATGATGCCCGCCAATGTTACCAGCCGCCAGTCGTGCTGTTCGGTGAGGCAGGTCAGTACGCGGAACATGATCGGGAACCCTGATTGTTCCACGATGAATACGCGAGGCGTGTTTCAAAGTATCTAAAACTCGAGTGATAAAGGCTTGCGTGGCACTACGTATTTTGCCCTTAAAATAAGCCATTCTACTTAGCCTCACAATTGATGGCTGCATTGGCTTCGCGACATCCTTTTTTAAGACGTCAGGGCAATAACTGCGATGGTGTTGCGCGCGAAGAATGCCGACGCAAAGATCCGGTGGAGCGGCAATGATTGATCAGAATGGATCTTCCGGCACGGCGCCCGATCCTGTTCCCGGCAAGGACGCAAGGTCGCCGGCCGCATTCTGCCTCATCGTCGACGACGAGAAGTCGATCCGCACTCTCATCGCGCGGACGCTGCGTCCACTCATGGTAATGACCGAGGAATGCGGCGACGCATCGTCCGCGCTTCGCGCCATCAAGACGCGCACTCCCGACCTGATCTTCCTCGACGTATCGCTGGAGCGTTCCGACGCTGTGGAGGTCATTCGCGGGCTCGGCGAGCTTCAATATACCGGCAGAATCCAGCTGATGAGCGGACGTGATTTGCCTTTGCTTGAGGAAATCAAGCGTGTCGGGGAGCGTTATGCGCTCAGCATGCTTCCGGTCTTGCAGAAGCCGTTCCGCATCGACGCAGTCGCCCAGATACTGCGCGACGCTGGTCTCGGCAGAGCCTCGGGTCCCGGACCGCAGGTCAACCTGTTCGAGGCGTTGTGTGCCGGCTGGCTCGAGCTGAGCTACCAGCCGATCATCGATCTGCGCACCATGCAGCTTGCAGGCGCCGAAGGACTTGCCCGGGTCAATCATCCGCAGCACGGCACGCTGATGCCGGATGATGTTCTTCCCGGTGCCGACGCGGCAAGCCTGTTGTCGCTTGGAGAGTTCTCCATCGATGCGGCACTGCGCGATTGGTGCGAATTCGCCGAGGCCGGCGCGCCATTGCGTCTCTCGGTCAATGTGCCGCTGGGCGCTTTGATGAAGCTTCCCATCGCGGCAATCGTGCGCGACAACCGGCCGCGATCGTCGAGCTGGCCCGGCATCACCCTCGAAGTCCGCGAGGATCAGATCCTGCGCGACGTCCGCCTGGTGCATGAAATCGCCACGCAACTGAGCATCTATAATATCTACCTTGCGATCGACCGCTTCGGCTATGCTCTCTCGTCGCTCACGGATTTGATGGAATTGCCCAACGTCGAGCTGAAACTCGACCGCAGTTTCGTTACCGGATGCGCGCATGACACCGTCAAGAAGCAACTCTGCCAATCGGTCATCGCGCTGGCGCACAAGTATCATCGACGCGTCGTCGCCGTGGGCATCGAACAGCTCCAGGATGCGCAGACGCTGACGCGCATGGGTTGCGATTTTGGACAGGGAACGCTACTTGGCCCGCCGATGTCAAAGGACAAGGTCCGTCAGATGATCCGGATCAACGCCAATCGAAAACAAAGCGGATAGATCTTCCGGGTTTCTCCAAAGTCCATTTTCAGGATGGTGTGCGGCAGCTTACTCGCCCCCCTTGATCCCCGCCTCCTTGATTACCTTCGCCCACTTCAACGTGTCGGAACGGATGATCGCGGCAAAAACGTCAGGTGAATCACCAACGACGTCAAGCCCGATCAGTCCGAATTTTTCCCGCATGCCGGGCTGCGAGACGATCCTGACCGCCTCCTGATGCAGCTTCGCGACGACGGCCGCTGACGTCCCGACGGGCGCGAGCAGTCCGAACCAGGAAATCGCCTCGAAATCGGCAAGACCGGCTTCCGCCATAGTCGGAAGTTCCGGCACGTTCGGCGAGCGCTTGAGCGACGTGACGGCGAGGCCGCGCAGCTTGCCTTCACGCACGGTCGGCAGGACCGCGCCCGCATTCTGGAAGGTCATTGTGATTCGCCCGCCGATAACGTCGGTGAAGTTCGCACCGCGGTAAGGAACGTGGACGAGATCGATGCCGGCCTGGCGCTTGAATACTTCGCCGGCGATGTGCTGCGGCGTGCCCATGCCGGGGCTTGCGTAAGAAAGCTTGCCGGGCTGCGCCTTGGCGAGGGCGATCAGTTCGGCGACGGTCTTCGCCGGCACCTCCGGGCCGACCGCCAGAATGCTCGGCGCGACCAGCAGCCGCGCGATCGGCGCAAGATCGCGCAGCGGATCGAACGCGGCGGTGCCTTGCAAAGAGGGATTGATGGTCAGGGCACCGTTCGCACCCCAGTACAGCGTGTAACCGTCAGGCGCCGACCTTGCGACGCGTTCGCCGCCCAAACTGCCGCCGCCGCCAGGAATGTTTTCGACCGTGACCGGCACATTCCACACATCGCTGAGCCGTTGCACGAACATGCGCGCACTGACATCCGTCGCACTGCCGGGCGTGAACCCGACAAGGACACGGATCGTATGATCGGGATAGTTCGGCTGCGCGGCGGTTTGCCCCGTAGCCAGCATCGCCAACGCGATGAACGCGGTGCGGATGAGCGTCATCGTCGGCTCCCTGGTCTTCGCGGGACGCGCCTTTACTCGCCCGCCTTGATCCCTGCCGCCTTGATCACTTTCGCCCATTGCGGCGTTTCGGTCTTGATCACCGCCGCGAACTCGGCAGGCGTGTTGCCGATCACCTCCATGCCGAGCTCGTCGAACCGGCTGCGCACATCGGGCAGCGCCAGAATACGCGCCGCTTCCCGATGCAGCTTCGCGATCACCGGCGCCGGCGTCCCGGCCGGCGCCATCAGGCCAAACCACGCGGTCGAATCGAATTCCGCAAAGCCTTCCTCAATCATGGTCGGCAGATTTGGCACCGAGGCCGAACGGCGCGTGGACGTCACCGCCAGCGCGCGCAACCTGCCCTCGCGCACCAACGGCAGCACCGCCGAGATATTGCCAAACGCCATCGTCAGGCGCCCGCCGAGCAGATCCGGCATCACTGCCGCGATGCCGCGATAGGGCACGTGCTGGATGTCGATGCCGGCCATGGTCTTGAACAGTTCGCCCGCCAGATGCTGCGAGGTCCCCACTCCGGCAGACCCGAACGTCAGCGTGCCGGGCTGGGCCCGCGCGTAAGCGACCAGTTCCTTCACGCTTTTCGCCGCAAGGTCGCTCGGCACCACCAGCAGGTTCGGCGTAAAGCAGACCTGGCTGACCGGCGCCAGATCATTGACCGGGTCGAACGCGAGCTTCTGGTAGAGGCTCGGATTGGTCACGATGGTGGCGGAAGCGGCCAGCAGCAGCGTATAGCCGTCGGGTGCCGCCTTGGCGACGCGTTCGGTTGCGATGTTGCCGGCGGCGCCCGTGATGTTCTCGATGACGACCGGCTGGCCCCACGCTTCGGCGAACCGGTCGCCGAGCACGCGCGCCGAGATATCGGCCGGGCCGCCGGCCGCGAAACCAACCAATAGCCGGATCGGCCTATCGGGATAGGTCTGTGCCGCCGCCGGCGCCAGCATGAGCAAGAGGATCGCCAAAGCATGTCCCGCAAAAGTGGACACCGGTTTTGCGAAAAAGGACATGCGCAGACAAAGAGCAAGAGCAGGATGACGATTCGAAGAAAAGTCATTCTGCTCTGGTGCGTAGTGAAATTGTTTCATCATCACTTCCCTACTCGCTCGCCTTGATGCCGGCTTCCTTGATCACCTTGCCCCACTCGGGAATCTCCTTGGCGATCAGCGCGGCGAATTCCGCCGGTGAGCTGCCGATCACGTCGAGCCCAAGCTCCTCCAAGCGCTTGTGTACGTCGGGCAGCGCGAGCACGCGCACGGCCTCGCGGTGGATCTTCTCGACGATCATGGGCGGTGTACCGGCGGGCGCCAGCAGTCCGAACCACGGCACGGCTTCAAAGCCCGGATAGCCGAGCTCATCCATGGTCGGAATGTCCGGCGCGGCGGCCGAGCGCTTGCGCGCGGTCACGGCAAAAGCGCGCAGCTTGCCCTCGCGCACCAGCGGCAGCACGTTGACGACATTGCTGAACGACAGGCTGAGCCGTCCGGCCAGCAGGTCAGGCAGAACCGCCGTCGAGCCCCGATAGGCAATCGGCTGGATGCTGACCTTGGCCATGTATTTGAACAGCTCTGCCGCCATGTGCTGCGAAGTGCCGACCCCGGTGTGGCCATAGATGAGCCGCTGCGGTTCCGCGCGCGCAAGGGCGACCAGCTCCGTGACGTTCTTCGCCGGCACGCCGGGATGCACGACGAGAATGTTCGCCGCGACAAAGATCTGCGTGATCGGCGTGAAATCCTTGATCGGATCAAACGGAAGCTTCTCGTACAGGCTCGGCCCCATGACGAGGTTGCCGTTGCCGCACATGGTCAGCATGTAGCCGTCCGGCGGCGATTTCGCGACACGATCGCACGCGATGTTGCCGCTCGCTCCCGTGATATTCTCGACGATGACGGGTTTGCCCCAGCCTTCCGTGAATTTGTCTGCCAGGATACGCGCGGTCACATCCGGCGCGGTGCCGGGCGTAAAGCCGACGAGGATGCGAACCGGCTGTTCGGGATAGCTTGTCTGGGCGAGCGCGCTGCCGCCGGCCAGCAGCAATGACAACGCCGTCGCGATGCGACAGATCGCTTTCATCATCCCCTCCCAGTCATTCTTTCATCTCGGGCGCAGCGCCGGACCATCGTGAGTCAAAGACGCGCTTATGGTGATGCGATGCAGAGCCGGATCCCGGTTGCGGTTACTTAATCAGAAGCCGGGGGTCGGGGGAAAGGGCCTACTCCAGCTTCACGTTCGCCGCCTTGATGATCGGCCACCACTTCTCGATTTCGGCCTTCTGGTATGCGCCAAGTGCCTCGGGCGTCTGCTGCTCGCGCGGCGGAGTTTCCTGGCCCAACTCGGCAAGCCGTTTTTGCACTGCCGGATCGGCGAGTGCCTCCTGCGCGGCGACACTAAGCTTTTCGACCACATCCTTCGGCGTGCCATGCGGCACCCACAGCCCGTGCCAGACCGAAATGTAGAATCCCGGCAGCCCCGCTTCGTCGACCGTCGGGATGTCGGGCGCCGAGGCGAGCCGCTTGCTGGCCGTCACCGCGAAGGCCCTGATCTTTCCCTCGCGCACCTGCGGCAGCGAGTTGGAGGATTGATCCAGCATCAGATTGATCTGCCCGGCCATCAGGTCGAGCATCGCCGGCCCGGTGCCGCGATACGGCACGAAGGTCAGGTGCGTATCGGTGAATTTCTCGAAATAGATCCCGCCAACATGTGACGCGCTCCCCGCGCCGGCGGTCCCGGCGGAGACGCTGCTCTGGTTCGCCTTGACCCAAGCGACCAGTTCTTTGAGATCCTTGGCCGGCACGCCGTTGGTTGCGACGATGAGCTGCGGATTACTCGGCAGCAGCGCCACCGGATCGAGGTCCTTCAACAGATCATAGGTGAGCGGATAGATCGCGCCGTTGACGACATGCGTGCTCCAGTGGCCGATGCTCAGCGTGTAACCGTCCGGCGCCGAACGCGCGACGCGCCCGACCGCGATCGAGCCCGCCGCACCCGTGGTGTTCTCGACGATGATGGTCTGACCCAGCGATTGACGCATCCGTTCGGCGATAATGCGCGCCAAGGTGTCGGTCGGCCCGCCAGCCGCGAAGGGCACCACCATGGTGATCGGGCGCGATGGATAAGTCTCCGCCTGAAGTGCACCGGCCCAAGCAAAAGTCACCGCACAAGCCAAGCCCGCAATGCTCTTGATGATGTTTTTCATTGGTTCCTCCGTGCGCAGCTTAGCGAACGTGGAGGTAATCGGAATTCCGAATCTCGCCGAAAGGTCAGATCAATTCGTCTAACCGGGCACTGATTTGGGAGAACTCATGCTGCGATGCAGCGCATGGCAGAGCAGCGGTTAACCTCCTGTTAACCAAAAAACATGGAATTGCCTTTGTTTTTCAACGCCATCGCCAAGTTCGGAACGACATCGCGCCGGCATCTTGCTGCATCGTGCAAGCGTGGGGAAGGACACAACGGTTTTCAAATTGAAGGTGTCATGACGAACCCTCTGTTCCGCGGTGCCGGATTCAACCCTCCGGCCCGTTCTGCCCAAACGCTGCTGCGTGGCATGGCCCCGCCGCAATTCCTTGCGCTGATGACGTTGATCGTTTGCACCGCTGCCGTCCTGATGGCGGTGAGCAGCGTGGCGTCCAAGGACAAGCGCGCTCCAGTCCCGGTCAGCTCGAATATCCAGTCTCGCTGGCTGTGATCATTCTATCGTGATCGCACGATACCCTGCTGCTGATTGCGCGTTGGCGCGATCAGGAGAAGGATATCGCATGACGCCTCGCCTCTGGATCGCCGCCGCCATCGCTGTTCTGCCGGCGCAAACGCTGGCGCAGACCTTTCGATCCGAAGCCGGCTCGCTCTTGGTCGAGACTGTCGCGAAAGGGCTCGACCATCCGTGGGGCCTGGCGTTCCTTCCCGACGGACGCATGCTCGTCACCGAACGTCCCGGCCGCCTGCGCATCGTGACGCGTGACGGCCGGCTTTCACCTGCCGTCGCCGGGGTGCCGCGCGTGCTTGCCTCCGGGCAGGGTGGCCTGCTGGACGTCGCGCTTGATCGCAGCTTCGCAACCAACAACACGATCTATTTCTGCTTTGCAGAACCGGCCTCCGGCGGCGGACGCACCGCGATGGCGCGCGCCACGCTGAGCAACGGCGAGGCGCCCAAGCTCGACGATGTCAAAATTATCTTTCGGCAGGACGGGCCATTGTCGACCGGGGGCCATTATGGTTGCCGCATCGTCCAGTCCGGTGACGGCAACCTGTTTCTGACGCTCGGCGAACACTTCACGCATCGCAACGAAGCGCAGAACCTTGCCAACCATCTCGGCAAGGTCGTGCGCGTGACGCCGGATGGCGCCGTGCCGCCGGACAACCCGTTTGTCGGGCGACAGGATGCAAAGCCGGAAATCTGGAGCTACGGCCATCGCAATGCGCAGGGTGCCGCACTGCATCCGACCACTGGCAGACTGTGGGAGCTTGAGCACGGCCCGATGGGCGGCGACGAGATCAACATCCCGCTGGGCGGAAAGAACTACGGCTGGCCGGTGATCGGCTACGGCGTCAATTACGACGGCAGCAAGGCCCACGAGGCGGCGTCAAAGCCCGGCATGGAGCAGCCGATCAAATACTGGGTGCCGTCGATCGCGCCCTCCGGCATGGCGTTCTACACCGGCGACCTGTTGCCGCAATGGAAAGGCAATCTCTTCGTCGGCGCGCTGAAGTTCCAACTGCTCGTGCGTCTTGAACTTGATGGCGAGAAAGTCACCAAGGAAGAGCGCCTCCTGCAGGATCTGCGCGAGCGCATCCGCGATGTGCGCCAGGGACCCGACGGTGCGCTCTGGCTGCTGACCGACAACAGCAATGGCCGCGTACTCCGGGTGACGCCGGCGAAGTAATCATCGGCGATCCGCCCTCGGGATCACCAGTTTCAAGCCGGACCATGTCGCGTCGACCGCGCACACTTTTATGTCAACGAGGCCGGCCGCGAGTGCCTCGCGGCGGACGACGTGCTCAGTCACGTCGGTTGCGACCTTGGCGGCCTTTTTCGGCCACGACACCCACACCATGCCGTTCGGCACCAGCCGCTTGCGCGCATCCGCAAGCGCGGCGCCGAGACCCTCCGCCTTGCTGACGAACAAATGAATGAGATCGAACGGTCCCGTCTCGCGCACCAGCATAGCGGCATTCTTCAGCACACGGCGCAGCGCGAACTGGTCGAACGCAAGCAGGTCCGCGACATTCGCCGGCACGGCGATCAGGCACGCGCGCTGGGCCGCCGCATAACCGAGCTTCTTGAGAAGCGGCGTTCCCGAATAATCGGCCATCCCCTGTTCCCCGCTTCCCGACCGGCACCGGAATGATGCCGACCATGAAGCAATTTCATGATTCCGGCCACAGTCCTGCCCCTAACGGCCTCTATCCGCACGCTCCGTTTCGTTCCATTGATGAGGGGGTCGTGCCGCCGAGTCTCTGCCCGCAAGGGCCGGGACCCGTGAGCGGGCGCGCCCCTTGCCGAGTTTGCCATGTTCGCTCTGTTTGAACGGCTCCTGAAGCCGACCGACATATCTGAGGCCCCGCAGGCGCCGCCCGGGCTGTTGGCGTTCTATTGGCATTTCGCCCGCCAGGCGAGACCGCTGTTCGCCATGCTGTTCATCGCAGGCTTTGCCCACGCGATCATCGACACGACGATCCCGATCTTCTTCGGCCGGGTGGTGACGCTGGTGACCAATTCCAGGCCGGAGACGCTGTTCACCGAGCACGGCTCCTTGCTGCTCGTGATGGCGCTGGTGCTCCTTGTCGTGCGCCCGGCCACGCTGACGATGCAGAACCTGCTCGCCAATCAGGCGATCGCCGCCAACGTGTCGAACCGCATCCGCTGGCAGAACCACTGGCATGTGGTGCGGCAGTCCTGGTCGTTCTTCCAGAACGATTTCGCCGGCCGCATCGCGACACGCGTGATGCAAACGGGACCCGCAATCCGCGAGACGATCGTCTCCCTGATCACCGGCGTCTGGTACATCCTGGTCTACGGCACCAGCGCGCTGCTTTTGCTCGCGCATGCCGATCCATGGCTCGCGCTGCCCATCACGCTCTGGTTCATCGGCTATGTGGCGATCCTGCGCGTGCTGGTGCCGCGCATGCGCGACCGCTCGAAGGAAATGTCCGAGACACGCTCGATGCTCACGGGCCGCATCGTCGACAGCTACACCAACATTCTCACGGTGAAGCTGTTCGCGCGCGCGCACGAAGAGGACGCCTATGTGCGCGATGCGCTCGATCAGCACACACAGCGCTTCCACCGCATGCTGCGGCTGAACACGCTGTTCGGCTTCTGCCTGTCGACGCTCAACGCCATGCTGGTGACAGGGACGACCGGCCTTGCGATCTTCCTGTGGACCCGCGGGCGCGTCGAGGTCGGCACCGTCGCGATGGCGCTGCCGCTCGCCTGGCAGATCGTCAGCATGGCCGGCTGGGTGGGCATGCAGGTCACCTCCATCTTCGAGAATATCGGCGTCGTGCAGGAAGGCATGATGACGATCGCGCGGCCGATCGGCCTCACCGACGCGCCGGCGGCGAGCTCGCTTGCCGTGCCGCGCGGCGAGATCAGTTTCCAGAACGTGCGCTTCGGCTATGGCCGCGAGACATCGGCGCATGACGGTATTCTGCGTCCCGCCGCCGTCATCGATGCGCTCACTCTCACCGTGAAGCCCGGCGAGAAGATCGGCCTGATCGGCCGCTCCGGCGCCGGCAAGTCGACACTGGTCAATCTGCTGCTGCGTTTCTTCGATGTCGCGGAAGGCTCCATCCTGATCGACGGGCAGGATATCGCGCATGTGGCGCAGGAAAGTTTGCGCGCGCAAATCTCGGTCGTAACGCAAGACACTTCTCTGCTGCATCGCTCGATCGGCGACAATATCCGCTATGGCCGCCCGGCCGCGAGCGACGCCGAGATCATCGAAGCCGCCAAGCTCGCCCATGCGCACGAGTTCATCCTCGATCTGGAGGACTACAAAGGCCGGCGCGGCTATGACGCGCAGGTCGGCGAGCGCGGCGTGAAGCTGTCGGGCGGGCAGCGCCAGCGCGTCGCGATCGCGCGCGTGATCTTGAAGAACGCACCGATCCTGGTGCTCGACGAGGCAACCTCCGCGCTCGACAGCGAGGTCGAGGCCGCGATCCAGCAGAGTCTCGGGACGCTGATCGCCGGCAAGACCGTGATCGCCATCGCGCATCGGCTCTCGACCATCGCGCGCATGGACCGGCTGATCGTGCTCGACCATGGCCGCATCGTCGAACAGGGTTCGCACGCCGAACTGTTGCGTCAGAATGGCCACTACGCGGCGCTATGGCAGCGCCAGTCCGGCGGCTTCATCGATGTCGACGAGGTACAGGCCGCGGAGTAGCGCTGAATTCGCCGTAATCCCGGCTGAACTCGGGTCCGAACCGATCCCGAATTGCGCCGCAATGCGGCGCGATCTTCCGTATCGGAATGGGGATCGTTTGGTTGGCAGGTACGGGAGAACTGGCCAATGCCTCACCCCGTTGCGGTGCGTTTCGTCATGGCGCCTTTCTGGCGTGACGCGCGCCACTGCCAGATCGTGGCGCTCGCCACGCTGGTGATTTTCAATTTCGGCTGGATCGATTTCGGCGCCCGGCCGCTCAACAGCGCATTCGCGCTGATTGGCGCGCTCGTCACGCAAGTTCTCTGCTCGCGCGCGACCGGTATCCCGCTCGACCTGCGTTCGCCGCTCATCACCGGCCTGTCGCTCAGCCTGCTGCTGCGCGCCGATGAGCCGTGGATTCATCTGATCGCGGGCGTGATCGCGATCGGCTCCAAATTCGTGTTGCGGCTCGATGGCAAGCACATCTGGAATCCGGCGGGCTTTGCCATCGTGGTCCTGCTCCTTACGGCAAAAAGCCATGTCTGGATTTCACCCGGAAGCTGGGGCTCGGAGGTGTGGTTCGCCGCACTGCTGGTGTTCTTTGCGATCCTGGTGCTCGGCGCCGCGGGCCGCTCCGACATTGCGATCTTCTTCCTCGGCACCCATGCGGCTCTTCTGTTCGCGCGTGCCGTTTGGCTCGGCGATCCGCTCGCAATCCCTGTGCACCAATTGCAGAGCGGCTCGCTGCTGATCTTTACCTTCTTCATGATCTCGGACCCGCGCACCTCGCCGGATTCGCGGTTCGGCCGCTTCATCTTCGCAGGCTTCGTGGCATGCGCCGCGCACTACTTGGCGTTCTTCATGCAGATGCGGCCGGCATTGTACGTGGCGCTGATTGCATTGGCGCCATTCGTCATCCTCATCGACAGATTTTTGCCGGCGCAACGGTTCGCCTGGACCCGCCCGGCGCTGCAGGGAGCATCGCAATGAGCAGATACGCGCGTCTTAAATCCACCGTCGCGGTCGCGGCGATCTTCGCGCAACTTGCGGCGCAAACAGGTCC
>JBBWZU010000818.1:0-3555 GCA_039649225.1 Hyphomicrobiales bacterium
CAAAAAAATCGCGCGCGGCCGGTTGGCACAAGCCGCGCGCGTCGAGGAGGTGGCAGGTGGAAAGGGGAAACCACCTCCCTGCAACCGGCGTCAGGCTGACAAGGCGAGACACCGGCTGAAGGCGAAAGGGATCAGAAAGGGCTCCGATTGACGTTTGCGTTGTCCAAAGTTTGTGCCCGAGCGCCCGCCGGCGCGCGAGCGTGATGATCGGCATTGTTCGGCCGCGCGCGGCCGGGCGGCGGCGGTTTTGTGCGGATTGGTGCGGAGCTGTGCGGACTGCTAAGTATTCCCTCACCCAGGGGGGGACGATGCAGGCGCCAGACAGACAGTTTTCCGAGGAGCAAAGCCGGCAGATTGCGGCGGTGATCCGGGAAGAGCTCGCGCGGCGCCGCATCTCGCGCCAGCAACTCGCCGACCAGGCCAAGCTCTCGATCTCGACCCTGGAAAAGGCGCTGGGCGGGCGCCGTCCGTTCACGCTCGCCACCACCATCCGGCTCGAGCAGGCGCTCGGCCTGTCGCTGCGCAAGGGTGCAGACAAGGGCGCGGACGAGACTACGGCCGCCAATGGCGAGGTCGCGCCCGACAGCCTCGGCGCCTATTCGCGCCGCGCGGTCTCCTGGATCGAAGGCGCCTACCTGACGGTGCGCCCGTCCTTCAGCGAAAAGGATGCGATCTACGCCTATCGCACGCAAATCGCCTGGGACGCGGCGGCCTCATGCCTGATGTTTCACGAGGCCGAGCGGCTCGACGCAACCTTCACGCAGTTCGGTGAAGTCGCGGTGCCGAACCAGTCCGGACACATTCATCTCGTCACCATCCGGGACGGTCAGCACCGGCTCATCACGATCTCGCGTCCGATGATCACCGGCGAAATGTACGGCATCATCGCAACGCTGCTCGCCGGCCGCGGCTCGCTGTTGACCCCCGTCGCGGCACCGATCGCGTTCCTGCCACTCGAGAAGGTCGCGTCACCGCGCTTCGGCCGGCTGGTGCCGGGCGACGCCGGTTATGAGGCCTATCGCGGCGCGCTGCGGCGTATCACCGATGAGCCCTTCGCGTTGTTCATCCCGGGGTGAGGGAAATGCATCAGGCGGTGGACGCATCAATGTCGAGCCATGGTCCGACGGCAGCTGACTGCCAGTCTCCGCCGATCGGGGGATGCAATTTTCAAACTGTAAGCTAGGCTCTCCAATAGCCGCTGCAACACCTGAATGGAAAGCCACTAACGCTTCGCGACGCGCGCTCGTGCCACCGTCCCGAATGTGCCGCGCAGCATTGATGGACCATTTCGGCAAAATGAGGACCTCTCATGGACAGGCGTCGTGCACTTGGCTTTTGTGCGATTACGTTGATCGCGATCTCTGCTTTTCCCAACAGCAGCGTCTCCGAAGGCGCGGCGATCAAGGATCAGCTGGTCGGAACGTGGATTTACGTTTCGAGCACTGGTAAGCGTGACGATGGCAGCGACGTGCAACGGCCAAGCTTGCAGGGCGCAGTGACCTACACAACCGATGGCCGCTTCCACTTCATAACGACGCCCACCAATGCGCCCAAGTATGCATCAAGCGACCCTTCCCGTCCTTCCGCGGATGAGGCTATGGCCATTGCGTCAGGATCGATCGCCTACACCGGAAGGTATACGGTGGATGAAAATACGAAAACGATCCACGCTGATATCGAGACGAGCACGTTTCCAAATCTCGTCGGAGCCCCTAATCAGCGCCGTATCATTACGTCCATTACCGCCGACGAAATGAAGTTCACGAACCCCCGCAATCCCGCCGGCGTGACGCTGGAGTTCGTGTGGAAGCGGGCGAAGTGACCGGTCCGGACACATTCGTCCCGTCACCAACCGGGACGGTCAGCACCGGCTCTCGTCGTCCGCTCCCGCATTGCGCTACGCTCCATGCGGGCTACGCTTGCTGTGTTGGTACATCGAAACAAGAAAGACGTGGATGGCCGGAACGAGTCCGGCCATGACGAACACGTGGGTCAAACCGCGTGGAAACGACTCTAGCGCTTCTTCTTCCCGAAGATCGTGTTCCAGTTATCCTTGTAAGCTTGCGTGACGGCCTTCTGGCCCTCGCCCCTGCTGTAGCTCTTGGCTTCTGACTTGCCTTCTGACTTGGCTTCCGCCGGAACATCCGTTTTGGCCTCCGTGGCGGGCTTGGCTTCGGCCTTCTCGGCGGCAGGCTTTTCTTTCTTCTCTTTCGTCGTCTTCTTCTCGTCAGCCATTCGATTGTCCCGTCTTGTTATTCTCGCCCGCGCTCCGCGCCTGCGTACAAACCGCCCTCAAGGAGCGGCTTGCGGCGAGAGAACAAGGCGACCGATGAGGTCAAGCTTGCGTCGGAGACTGCGCCACAGCGACAGCGAACCGCCCCGATTTCGTCGTCATGTATTGACGATTTTCAATCCTAACGCCACAGACTTCCTTTTCGACGCAGCAACGCCCATGGAGCGGTTGCGCAACAAAGCACGGACGGCATGACAACCAGACGCATCGTTGCATTCGTGCTGGCCTTCCTGATGTTCGCGGTCGCGCTTTATCTCGAAATGACCTACATCGCGATGTTCGGGTTCTGGGACGGATTCACGTCCGAGATCGACCGTGCCGAGAACGCGCTCGCGTGGTACTTCATCCGGTTCAGCCTGGCGATGGGCCTCTGGTTCATAGTCGTCGGGTTTGCGCCATCGCACGCGAACTTCAACAAGCGAATTTTGTATTCGTGTCTGTTGTTCGTGATCGCAGCGGGCATCGCGGTGTCGCTGGCTCTGTATTTTCGCACTTACATGATGGACAGTGCCGGCGGGTGATCCGATCATCCGATCCTGGTTGGCCAGCGGCCGCAACCAATACCGCCCTCATCCTGAGGCGCGAGCGAAGCGAGCCTCGAAGGATGGCCGCAGACTTCATACCCGCCCTCGTCCACCAATCTCGGGTTTACCCGAGATTGGCATTATTGGGTGCGCGAGTCGGCTATAGCCGACGCGCGTGAGACGGCCGCTGCGCGGCCTCCTCAGGATGAGGGCTTTCTATGTACCGTCCCGAAAATCAGGTGGCGCGATATGGCCGAGCAGCTGCGAAAGCTGCTGCGCCGCGTCCTTGGCCAGCCGAAGAATCTCCGCGACTCTTTCGTCCGTGACACGCGCCGCCGGCGCGGCGACGTTGATGGTGGCGCAAAGCTTAGCCCCGGCATCGAATACCGGCGCGGTGATTGAAACCAGATCGGCGCTCATCTCGCCCCGGCTGACGCAATGGCCATCCTGGCGGATGGCGGCGAGGCGCGCCCGCAGCCGGTCCGGATCCGTAATGGTGTTCGGCGTGAAGCGCCGGAGCCCGGCCGCGATGATCCTCTCGGCTTCTTGCTCCGGCATATCGGCGAGGAACATCTTGCTGGAGCCGACATGCAGCGGACTCTTGCGGCCGACCATGACATTGACCCGCACATCGCGCTTGGGCTCGCTCTTGGCGATGCAGACGGTATCGCCGCCGTCGCGGATGCGCAGTTGCACGGTTTCCTGCGTCGCCTCCATCAAGGCGCGGATGAGCGGACC
>JBBWZU010000824.1:0-3316 GCA_039649225.1 Hyphomicrobiales bacterium
GGCCGAGGAACGACAGGCCGCTCTCGAGCAGGATCACTTCGGGAAACACCAGCGTCATCGAGACGATCAGCGTCGAGGCGATGTTGGGCAAGATGTGGCGCAGGTAGACGCGCAGCGGCGACGCGCCGAGCTGGCGCACCGCGGACGCATAACCTTGCGCGCTGGCCGAGATCGCAAGGCCGCGCGCGATGCGGGCGTAGCGCTCCCAGCCAAACAGTCCCATCAGGGCGATCAGCAGCATCAGCGAATTGCCGAAGAAGGCCAGCACCGAGAGCGCCAGGATCAAAAACGGCATGCTGGCCTGGAAATCCGCGAGCATCAAAACCACCTGCTCAATAAGCCCGCGGAAATAGGCGGCGAGAAATCCGAGCGCCGTGCCGAACACCGCCGAGATGATCGACGCGCCGAACGCGATCAGCAGCGAGACCCGGATCGACACGATCAGCCGCGACAGCACGTCACGGCCGAGCTCATCGGTGCCGAGGAGATGCAGCGGATTTCCCGGCGGCGCCAGCCGATTGCGCAAGTCGGGCGTCGTGAACGAATAGGGCGCGATCAGATTGGCGAGGATCGCGATCAGGATCATGCCGGCGAGCCAGGCCAGCGCGATCATGACGGGAAGGGGAATCGCGCGGCCGCGCCGTTGCGGCTGCTTCACCGACGGCTTGCCCTGAATGTCGAGCGCTGTCATGCGCTTTTGCCTCCCTGCCTCAAGCGCGGATCCAGGAAGCCATAGAGAAAATCGACCACCAGGTTGGAGACGACCATCGTGGCAGCCACCAGCAAGAGAATGCATTGCACCACCGCAAGATCGCGATTGGCGACCGCCACCACCAGCAGGCGGCCGACGCCCGGCCAGGAGAACACGCTTTCCACCACCACGGCGCCGGCGATCAGCGTTCCCACCATGAAGCCGACGATCGTGACGGTCGGGATCGCGGCATTCGGCAGCGCGTGACCGGTGATGACATGGCGCCACGGCACGCCCTTCGCGCTGGCGGTCCGGATGTAGGGCTGGCCCAGCACTTCCAGCATGGCGCTGCGCGTGAAGCGCGCCAGGATCGCGGCGCCGCCGATGCCCAATGTCAGGATCGGCAGGATGGCATGGCGCCAGCTGTCATTGCCGCCCGACGGCAGCAGGGCGAGTTTCACCGCGAAGATCAGCACCAGCGTCAGGCCGAGCACGAAGCTCGGAATGGTGAACCCCGCGACCGACAGCATCATCACGATGCGATCCGCCAGACCGCCGCGATGCAGCGCCGCATAGATGCCGGCCGCCATGCCGGCGCCGATCTTGATCAGCAGTGCCGGCACGGTCAGCGCCAGCGTCGCCGGGATGCGCTCGGCGACGAGGTCGATCGCGTCGCGGCCATCGCGCATCGAGCGGCCAAGCTCGCCCTGCGCGATCGCGCCGAAGTAGCGCAGATATTGCAGCCAGATCGGATCGTCGAGGCCCCAGGCCTTGCGGAATGCCGCGACGACCTCCGGCGGCGCTTCCGGCCCCAGAATGATCTGCGCCGGATCGCCGGAAAGCCGCAGCACGATGAACGCAAACGTCACCACCAGCACGATGGTGATCAGGGCGCGGACAAACCGGATGGCGAAGAAGCGCAGCATCACGCCACCAGGCTCGCCGGCGCTGCGGCACCGTCGACCAGATGGCACGCGACGCTTCTGGCGCTGCCGCCGACCGTCTTCAAGGCCGGCGTCTCGGTCCGGCATCGCGCGATCGCGAGACTGCAGCGCGGATGAAAGCTGCATCCGCCGGGCCTGTCCGCCGGATTGGGCGGCTCACCCTTGAGCACGATACGCTGCGGCCGCTTCGTGCTCGCGGTGACCGGCGCGGCCGAGACCAGCGCGCGCGTATAGGGATGCAGCGGCGCGGCGAACAGATCGTCGGCATCTCCGGTCTCGACGAAGTCGCCAAGATACATCACGGCGACGCGGTTGCTGACCTGGCGAACGACGCGCAGATCGTGGCTGATGAACAGCATCGCGAGGCCGAACTCGGCTTGCAGGTCGACGAGCAAATTGACGACCTGCGCCTGGATCGAGACGTCGAGCGCCGACACCGGCTCATCGCATACCAGAAAGTCCGGTCTGGTCATCAGCGCGCGCGCCAGCACCACGCGCTGGCGCTGGCCGCCCGAGAGCTCATGCGGAAAACGCCCCGCATGGTCCGGCGACAGGCCGACGCGCGTCAGCATGTCCATGGCAAGCCGCGGCCGCTCTGGCGGCGCGCCAGCGCGATGAATATCCAGCGGCTCGCGCACCTGGGCCAGCACCGGCAGGCGGCGGTCGAGCGCGCCGAGCGGGTCCTGATAGATCATCTGCATGCGCGCGCGCTGCGCGCGCCAGGCGGGTGTCCCGGCGGCCGGCATCGCGTCACCCTTGAAACGGACTTCACCTTGATCGGGCGCTTCGATTCCCAGCGCCATGCGGCCAAGGGTCGACTTGCCGGAGCCGGATTCGCCGACGACACCCAGCGTCTCGCCCGCCATGATGCTGAAGCTGACGCGATTGACGGCGCGCACCAGCGTGATCGCGCCGAACAGGCCGCGCCGCGACGGATAGGTGCGCGACAGATCATCGGCGGCGATCAGCGCATCGGTCATGCGGCCTCGAACTGGCGCGTCGGCGCGGCCGCGGCTTCAACCGGATGCTGGACGCAGGCCAGACGCCCGCCGTCCTCGCGTTCCAGTAAGCGCGGCACGGACGTCAGGCACGCAGCGTCGACATGCTGGCAGCGCGGCGCAAACGCGCAGCCGGACGGAAGCGCTCGCGGATCCGGCACCACGCCCGGAATGGAAGCGAGGCGTCTGCGGGCCCCATCAAGCGGCGGCAGCGAAGCCAGCAGTCCGCGCGTATAGGGATGGCGGGGATTGTCGAACAGGCTGCGCGCCGGCGCTTCCTCGACGATGCGGCCCGCATACATCACCGCGACCTTGTCGCAGGTTTCCGCAACGACGCCGAGGTCATGGCTGATCAGGACCAGCGCCATCCCCATCTCGCGCCGCACCGTGCTGATGAGATCGAGGATTTGCGCCTGGATGGTGACGTCGAGCGCGGTCGTCGGCTCGTCGGCGACCAGAATGTCGGGCTCGCCGGCCAGCGCCATCGCGATCATCACGCGCTGGTTCTGCCCGCCGGAAAATTCGTGCGGATAGGCCGACAGCCGCCGCTCGGCGTCCGGAATGCCGACCAGATCGAGCAGCCGCCGCGCCTCGTGCCGGATGGCGCTGCCCGAGAGCCCGCGATGCAGCGCCAGCGCTTCGCCGAGTTGCCGTCCGACGCTGAGCACCGGGTTGAGCGCGCT
>JBBWZU010000834.1:0-18290 GCA_039649225.1 Hyphomicrobiales bacterium
CCCTTGACGATCTCTTCCGTCATCTTCTTGGCGTCGCCGAGCAGCATCATGGTGTTGTCGCGGTAGAACAGCGGGTTGTCGATGCCCGCATAGCCTGACGCGAGCGAGCGCTTGATGAACATCACGGTGCCGGCCTTCCACACCTGAAGCACCGGCATGCCGTAAATGGGCGAGGTCTTGTCTTCTTCGGCGGCCGGATTGGTCACGTCATTCGCACCGATGACGAAGGCGACGTCGGCCTGCGCGAATTCAGAATTGATGTCCTCAAGCTCGAACACTTCGTCGTAGGGGACATTGGCTTCGGCGAGCAGCACGTTCATGTGGCCCGGCATGCGGCCCGCAACCGGATGGATCGCGTATTTGACCTCGACGCCCTCGGCTTTGAGCTTGTCGGCCAGTTCGCGCAGCGCGTGCTGCGCCTGCGCCACCGCCATGCCGTAGCCCGGCACGATGATGACCTTGGAGGAATTCTTCATGATGAAGGCCGCATCGTCGGCCGAACCGAGCTTGACCGGCTTGACTTCGCCGCCCGCCGCAGGCCCGGCAACCTCGCCACCGAAGCCGCCGAGAATGACCGAAAAGAAGTTCCGGTTCATCGCGTGGCACATGATGTAGGACAGGATCGCGCCGGATGAGCCGACCAGCGCGCCGGTGATGATCAGCGCCGAATTGCCGAGCGTGAACCCGATGCCGGCCGCGGCCCAGCCTGAATACGAATTGAGCATCGAGATCACGACCGGCATGTCGGCACCGCCGATCGGGATGATGAGCAGCACGCCGAACGCGAAGGCCGCCAGCGTCAGCAGCCAGAACGCCAAATAGCTCTCGGTGCGCACGAACCAGATGACGATCAGCACGATCGCGGCGAACAGCGCGAGATTGACGACGTGGCGCAGCGGCAGGAGGATCGGCGCGCCGCTCATGCGCGCGGACAGCTTCATGAACGCAATCACCGAGCCGGTAAACGTCATGGCGCCGATCGCGACACCGAGCGACATCTCGACCAGGCTGCCGCGGTGAATGTCGCCGGGCATGCCGATGTCGAACGCTGCGGGCGCATAGAGCGCGGCGGCCGCAACCAGCACCGCCGCCATGCCGACGAGCGAATGGAATGCCGCAACCAGTTCCGGCATCGAGGTCATCGGTACGCGCCGCGCGATCACCGCGCCGGCGCCGCCGCCGATCCCAAGTCCGACAATGACCAGTATCCAGGCAAAGAAGCTCGCCGGCGGATGCAGCGCCAGCGTCGTGACGATCGCGATCGCCATGCCGGCCATGCCGAAGAAATTGCCCTGCCGGCTCGAAGCCGGGCTGGAGAGCCCGCGCAGCGAGAGGATGAACAGGACGCCCGCGACCAGATAAAGGAACGCGGCGAGATTGGGGCTCATGCCGGGGTCCTTATTTCTTCTTCTTGTACATCGCGAGCATGCGCTGCGTGACAAGGAAGCCGCCGAAGATGTTCACCGACGCAAGGATGAGCGCAAAGAAGCCGAGCAGGCGCGCCCAGATCGGGCCGTTGTCGAATTTGCTGAGTTCGACGCTGACCGCGAGCAACGCACCGACCACGATCACCGACGAGATCGCGTTGGTGACCGACATCAGCGGCGTATGCAGCGCCGGCGTCACCTGCCAGACGACGTAATAGCCGACGAACACCGCGAGCACGAAGATCGAGAGGCGGAACACGAACGGATCGATCGTGGCGCCGGTCGCGGCGTGAAGGCTTGCGGCCGCGAAAGCAGCCGCCTGGTCGGCGTATTGCTGGGCGGTTTCGGCTGCCTGACGCGCGGTTTCGGCGGCAACCTGCGCCTGGCTCGCGGCTTCCTGGGCATTGCTGGTGGCCATGTCGGTGTCCTTCGGCCTGTGCGGCGATCAGGCCGCGTTTTCGGTCTTGGGCTGGAAGCTCGGATGCACCACGGCGCCATCGCGCGTCAGCGCGGTCGCCTTCACGATGTCGTCGTCCCAGTTGACGGCGAGCGCCTTGGTCTTCTTGTCGACCAGGATGTCGAGGAAGTTATAGAGGTTCTTGGCATAGAGGCCCGAGGCCGACGTCGCGAGCCTTCCGGCGACATTGAGATAGCCGACGATCTTCACGCCATTGAGGTCGGCGACCTCGCCGGCCTTCACGCCTTCCACATTGCCGCCGCGCTCAACTGCCAGATCGACGATCACCGACCCGGCCTTCATCGAGGACACCATGTCGGCCGAGATCAGCCGCGGCGCCGGGCGCCCGGGGATCAGCGCCGTCGTGATGACCACGCCCTGCTTCTTGATGTGCTCGGCGACCAATGCTGCCTGCTTGGCTTGATATTCCTTTGACATTTCCTTGGCGTAGCCGCCGGCGGTCTGCGCGTTCTTGAATTCCTCATCCTCGACCGCGAGGAATTTCGCGCCCAGGCTTTCCACCTGCTCCTTGGTGGCCGGGCGAACGTCGGTCGCGGTCACGACGGCACCAAGACGGCGCGCGGTCGCGATCGCCTGCAGGCCCGCCACGCCGACGCCCATGACGAACACGCGCGTCGCCGGCACGGTGCCAGCCGCCGTCATCATCATCGGGAAAGCCCTGCCGAATTCGGCCGAGGCATCGATCACGGCGCGATAGCCCGCAAGGTTCGCTTGGCTGGACAGCACGTCCATCACCTGCGCGCGCGTAATGCGCGGCATCAGCTCCATGGCGAAGCCGACCACATTGGCCTTGGCCATCGTGGCGAGCGCGGCCTCGTTGCCGTACGGATCCATGATCGCCATCACCAGCGCGCCGGCTTTGTAGTCGGCAAGCTCGGCCTCGGTCGGGCGGCGCACCTTAAACACCACATCGGCGTCGCGGACCGTGTCGGCCGCGCTCTGGGCGATGGTGGCGCCCATCGCCTCGTAGTCGGCATCGAGCACGCCGGACTTCTTGCCGGCATTGCTCTCGATGACGACGTCGGCGCCGAGCGCCTTCATCTTCTTCACGGTGTCCGGGGTGGCGGCGACGCGCGGCTCGGCCGGGTCGACCTCGGCGGGAATCGCAACCTTCATAAGGCCTCCACGGCGGAACCGTCTCAGGCCGGATCACCGGCCTTGCGGCAAGATCGCGCGATCAGACGAGGAAATAAGCCATCAGAATGAGGAGAATCACGAGGAAGCCGATGATCCACTTCGTCAGCGAGATGAAGAAGTTATACGTCGCCTCGTGTTCCGCATAGTCATTGCCGTCAGCGGTCGCGTATTCGACCTCGCCGTGGTCGGCCATGTCGTCCCTCCAGAAACGGAAAAATCACTCGGGCTGGGGCTTAGCGTAATTGTTGCGGGAGAGCAACGGCGGCCGACGCGCCGTGCGGCCGGCGCCCCTAAGCCGCCTCCGCGAGGCCGACTTTGGCCAGTGCCGCGGACTGCCGCGTGGCCACCCTGGCGATGGAGAATTTCTCGATCGCTTCATTGAACAGCCGATAGTAATTGAGCCTCGCGTCGAGGTGCAGGAACACCCCGCCGAGGCCGATCGCGGCGCGATCCATGAACACGAATTCGCGCGGCACCCGCACCGGCGTTTGGGCTTTGAGCGCCTGATGCACCCGGAAGGCCTCGCGTCGCCCGTATTCGCCGGGTTTCACACCGTCCGCAATGGTGCGCTCGCGATCGTCGAGCAGCGGCCCATAGATGAACTTGGCCCAGATGTTGAGAATATCGATGACCTCGCGCGATAGCCCTTTGAAGCCCCAGGTCTCGTAGGCGTGCACCACGCGCTCGTCGTCGCCATGCAGCAGTCCGTGGTAGAGATCGACCACGCCGCCGACGAACTTCGGCGGGAAGATGCGCACGCAGCCATAGTCGAGCAGGTTGATACCGCCGACGGCGCCCCTGTCATCGAACACCGTGTAGTTGCCGAGATGCGGATCGCCATGGATCACGCCGAAGCGGCTGAACGGAAACCACCAGGCGGTGAACATCGCGCGGCCGATCTGATTGCGCACCGCGATGTCGGCGTTCTTGTGGGTAAGCAGCTTGGTGCCTTCGAGCCAGTCCATCGTCAGCAGCCGCCCGGTCGACAGCTCCGGCCGAATTTTCGGCACGCGGATGAGATCGATGCCGTCGAGCATTTCGCGATAGAGCATCGCGTGCTTGGCCTCGTGGCGGTAATCGAGCTCCTCGCGCACGCGCGCCGCGATCTCCTTGCCGGCCTCGGAGGTATCGATCACCGGGTCCATGCGCCGGTGCAGCGCCATCAGCCAGTCGAGCTGCTGCAAGTCGGCTTCCACCGCGGACTGCATGTCGGGATACTGCAGCTTGCAGGCGAGCAGCGCGCCGTCATGCGCGCGCGCGCGATGCACTTGCCCGAGTGAGGCAGCCGCGGCCGGCTTATGCTCGAATTCGGCGAACCGCTCCTGCCAGCCGGGCCCCAGCTCGGCCATCATGCGCCGCTTGACGAAGGCCCAGCCCATCGGCGGCGCTTCGCTCTGCAGCTTCTGCAATTCCTCAACATATTCGGGCGGAAGCAAATCCGGGATGGTCGCCATCAGTTGGGCGACCTTCATGATCGGGCCTTTCAGCCCGCCAAGGGCCGCTGCCAGATCCGACGCGTTCTTGCCACGGTCGAGCGTCAGCCCAAGCAGGCGGCTCGCCGCGAATCTCGCCGCCACACCGCCCACATTGGTGCCGACGCGGGCATAGCGCGCCGCGCGGGCCGAAAAGCGGTTTCGTTCCAGATCGCTCATGAACCTCCCGGGCGCTGCCCGGTACCAACATAAGCCTTACGAGGCCGAACGCCATATGCGGTCCGGCCGTTCATTTTGTTGTCGAGCGGTGTTTCGGCCAAGCTGCATTCACCGCGATTTATCAGGGTCATCAAGCTCGGAGAGATCGATGCCGAAGAGCTCTCCGGCATCCGCCGGCGCGCCATCAAGGAAATGAGGGCCTATGAAATGGGACTCGTAAGAGTGTATTTCGGGACGTAGCAAGCCGCCTTACTTCTTGCCGTCCAGCGCCTCCAGTTCGCTGATCAGCCGCTCGATCACGCTAAGGCCGCCTTGCCAGAATTTCGGATCGCGCGCATCGAGGCCGAACGGCTTGAGCAGCTCGGAGTGATGCTTGGTGCCGCCGGCTGAGAGCATCGCCAGATAGCGCTCCGCGAACCCCTCATGCGCCTTCTCGTAGACGGCATAAAGCGAGTTCACCATGCAGTCGCCGAACGCATAGGCGTAGACGTAAAACGGCGAATGGATGAAATGCGGGATATAGGCCCAGAAGGTCTCATATCCCGGCTTGAATTCGATCGCCGGACCCAGGCTCTCGGCCTGTACGCTCATCCAGACCTCGTTGAGCTTGTCGGCGGTCAGTTCGCCGTTGCGACGCTCGGTGTGGACCTTGCGCTCGAACGTGTAGAACGCGATCTGCCGCACCACCGTGTTGATCATGTCCTCGACCTTGGAGGCGAGCATGGCGCGGCGCGCTTTCACGTCCTTGGTCTTGGCGAGCAGCGCCTTGAAGGTCAGCATCTCGCCGAACACGCTTGCAGTCTCGGCAAGCGTCAGCGGCGTCGGCGCCATCAGGGCGCCGTTCGGCCCCGCGAGCACCTGATGCACGCCATGGCCGAGCTCATGCGCGAGCGTCATCACGTCGCGCGGCTTGCCCTGATAATTCAGCAGTACATAGGGATGCGCCGACGGCACGGTCGGATGCGAGAATGCGCCGGATTGTTTTCCGGGCCGCGTCGGCGCATCGATCCAGTTGCGCGAGAAGAACCGCTCGGCAACCTCCGCCATGCGCGGCGAGAACTCCCCGTAGGCATCGAGCACGGTATCCTTGGCCTCGGTCCAGCCGATCGGGCGCTGCTCGACCTTCGGCAGCGGCGCGTTGCGATCCCAGTGCGGCAGCACTTTCTTGCCGAACCACTTAGCCTTAAGCGCGTAATAGCGATGCGACAGCCGCGGATAGGCGGCGCGCACCGCCGACACCAGCGCGTCGACGACTTCCGGCTCGACCCGATTGGAGAGATGCCGCGCGTCGGCGATGTCCTTGAAGCCGCGCCAGCGGTCGGAAATTTCCTTGTCCTTGGCGAGCGTGTTGGTGATCAGCGCGAAGGTGCGCAGGTTCGCCTTGAAGGTTCTCGCCAGCGCCTCGGATGCGGCGCGGCGCTTGGCGCCGTTCGCGTCCTGCATGAACGAGAGCGTCTGCTCGATCGCCATCTCTTTTCCGTCGACCTTGAAACGCAGCGAGCCAAGCGTCTCGTCGAACAACCGGTTCCAGGCCCCCGCTCCGGTCACGGACTTCTCGTGGAACAGTTCCTCGAGCTTGTCGTCGAGCTGGTAAGGCTTCTCCTTGCGGATGTCCTCGATCCAGGGCCGGTAGTGCCCAAGCGCCGGATCGGCCATCGCCTGCTCGATCGTCGCATCGTCGACACGGTTGAGCTCGAGGGTGAAGAAGATCAGGTGCAGCGAGGCCTTGGTGATGCGCTCCTGCATGTCACCATAAAACTTGGCACGCACCGGATCGGTCGTGTTGCCGGCATAGACAAGGCCCGCATACGAGATCAGCCGGCCGATCAGATCGTCCAGCGCCTCGTAGTCCTTGATCGCCTCGATCAGCCTGCCCTCAGCCGTGAGACCTGCCAGCTTGCCCTTGTAGCTTTCCTCAAACCCGATGCTGTCGACATCCGCCCGGTCGAGATCGCGCGTCACTTCGGACGCATCGATCGCCGGATAGAGATCGGCCAGATTCCACTCCGGCAACGCACCGAGCTTTTGGGACTTCGCCGCCGGCTTTGCGGCTTTCTTCGGAGCGGATTTGGCGGCGGGCTTGGCGGATTTGCGAACGGCGGTGCGGGCGGGCGACATGCGGCGGGCGGCTCCTGCGAGGACAACACGCCCCATATCGCGCTTTGCGCCCAAGGATTCAACTGCGGCTTCCGTGTCTCACGGCGCGTCGTGCCGCCGCCCTGAGCATCGGCGAACGAGATGTCACTTCGCCTTGGCCCGCACCGCATCCAGGCTCAATGCGGTCGCCGGATCTTGCGCCATCTCCTCCGGCGGCTTGATGTGCCGAAACGAGAACAGCAGCGCGATATCGTAGACGATCTTGAGAACGCCGCAGATCACGAGCGGCGCGCCGACGAAGGCGCCTGCCAGCAGGACGCCGCCGAATGCCGGGCTGATGGATGAGGCCAGCGTGCGCGGCACGGCGGTGAAGCTTGCCGCCGCCGCTTGTTCCTCCGGTGTCACGACCGCCATGACGTAGGACGTGCGTGTCGGCACGTCCATTTGCGACAGTGCGGCACGGACCAGCAGGAGGACCAGAGCGACGGTGAGGTTGGGCGCAAATGCCGCAATGATAAGACACAGGCTTGAAGGGATATGCGTGAAGACCATCGTGTTGATGAGGCCGATCTTTCTGCCCAGCCAGGCAGCGACCGGATAGGAAAAGGCGGCGAGAAAATTGGACCAGAAAAAGAACACGCTGGCCTGCGCCAACGACAGTTCGAAGCGTTCGAACAGCCACAAGGCCAATAGTGCCTGCACCACAAATCCGCCCGCGAAGGCGTCCAGGCTGAACAAAGCGGCGAGCTTGATAACAATGGAGCGGGAGCGGCCGAGCACGGCGGGCGGCGATTTCACCGCCGCGGGCGGCTTTGGCGGAATCAGCGCGTAAAGCCCGGCAGCACAAAGGCCCAGAAGCGCGTAGCCGTAGAACATCAGCTTGATCGCCGTGACCTGCTCCATCCCGTTGCCGGCAAGGATCTGCGGGATCGCTGCCGCGAGCGAGCCGCCCGCGGTCGCAAAAGCGCCGATCAGGCTGTAGCGGGCAAAGGTCGACGTGCGCTTGTCATGCGCCGCGCCCTGCGCCAGCGAGGCGTGCTCAAGCGGTACGAGCAATCCGATATCGCCGCTTGATGGATTGATGGTCCCCAAGAACGCCACCAGGCCGATCAGCGCGATCGGCTCGAACGCCGGCAGAGCAATGCCGGTCAGGACCATGAGCCCCGCGCCGAGCAGCAGGAGCGTTCGCAACTGATGATGTCTGGCCAGAATGCCGACCGCGAGCGTCGTCGCCGCCGATCCCAGCAGCGCCGTCGTGGCGATGATGCCGATTTCCGCAGGTCCGTGGCCGATGATCGTCAAGTAGACCGGCAAAAGGATGATGGCAAAGCCATCGCCAAAACCACGCAAGGCCCGCGCCGCATAAATCAGGACGATCGGCTGCTTCTGAATTGTCATCAAATCGACCGCAACCGCCCCAGTCGCACAACCACGACCGAGCGCATCGTAATATCTGGTGCGGGGGAACGTTTAACGCTGGCGCAAGACATGTCCCAACTCCGAAAACGGAGCGAGACAACGCTTGGCTGCGGCAGCTGACCGGGCGGTTGTCGTCGGCCCGGAACACCCGAGAGCTAACACCCCCGCCATCGGCATTCAAGGCCGCGGAACGGCACACCCGTTCGATGCTACCGGCATCCGGATGCTGTCCCGACTTTCCTGCAAAAAAAGCAGAACCCAACTTGCAACTCCCCGAGCCTTAACAGTGCGTTAAGGCCCGTTCGTCATGGTGCGCCCCAAATCGGCACAACCGACGTTAGGTGAGTGATGGCTGAATTGGTTCTCATAGTCGACGACGATCCGGTGCAACGGCGTCTCCTCGAAAACATGGCGAGCCGCTTTGGCTACGAGGTGATGATCGCGGACGGCGGCGACGCCGCGGTCGCGGCGTTCACCGGCCCGGATGCGGCGCGCATCGACTGCATGATCCTCGACCTCGTGATGCCGGACCTCGACGGCTATGGCGTGCTCACGCGCATGCGCGAAGCGGGCGTGAACATTCCGGTGATCGTGCAGACCGCGCATGGCGGCATCGATACCGTCGTCGCGGCGATGCGCGCAGGCGCGACCGACTTCGTCGTCAAGCCGGTCGGCGCCGAACGCCTGCAAGTCTCGCTGCGCAACGCGCTTTCGGTCAGCGCGCTCGAAACCGAATTCCAGCGGCTAAAACGCAGCCGCGCCGGCACGCTCACATTCCGCGACATCATCACCCGCAATGCCCGCATGCAGGCGGTGCTGCGTACCGCCGAGAAAGCGGCAGCCTCGCTCATTCCGGTGCTGGTCGAGGGTGAGTCCGGCGTCGGCAAGGAGCTGATCGCGCGCGCGATCCATGGATCGGGCGAGCGCCGCGCCAAGCCGTTCGTCGCGGTCAATTGCGGCGCCATCCCGGACAATCTCGTCGAGTCGATGCTGTTCGGTCACGAGAAGGGTGCCTTCACGGGCGCGACCGATCGCCATGTCGGCAAGTTCGTCGAAGCCTCGGGCGGCACGCTGTTCCTGGATGAAATCGGCGAGTTGCCGCCGGCGGCTCAAGTGAAACTTCTGCGCGCGATTCAGGAAGGCCAGGTCGATCCGGTTGGCGGAAAAAAGCCGATCAAGGTCGATGTGCGCCTCATCTCGGCGACCAATCGCAACCTGATCGCCGACGTGAAGACCGGCCGCTTCCGCGAGGATTTGTTTTATCGCCTGCACGTGTTCCCGATCACGGTTCCTCCACTGCGCGAGCGGCCCGAGGACATCGCCGATCTCGTGCGCCATTTCCTCATCCGCTTTGCCGCCGAGGAGGGAAAGCGCATCCGCGCCGTGACCGGCGAGGCGCTCAGCCTCCTCAATGCGCATCCCTGGCCCGGCAACGTGCGCCAGCTCGAGAATGCGGTGTTCCGCGCGGTCGTTCTTGCCGAAGGCGACGAAGTCGGGGCTGCCGAATTCCCGCAGCTCGCGCTGCATGCGATGCGTGCGGCAACGCCCGCGGCGGTACCCGCGGAGGAAATGCCCCGGTCGGCGCCCGAAGCCGTCAGCGCAGCACCGTTGATCCTAGAAGAGGCGCCCGCCATGAGCCCGCAAGCTGCGGAGGCCCAAGCTGGCGCCAGCGCCGACGCCCTCGCTCTCGTCGATTCGTCTGGGAATGTCCGGCCGCTGGATGAAATCGAAGCCGAAGTCATTCGATTTGCGATCGCGCGCTATCGCGGCCAGATGTCCGAGGTCGCGCGCCGCCTTAAAATCGGACGATCGACGCTGTATCGCAAGCTTGAGGAAATCGGAATTGGCGCGGAAAAGTCCGGCAGCGCGGCGGAAAGCGTAAACGAAAACGTGGCCAGTGGGTAACACCACGGCCGAAATACGCGCAAGTGATGAACCGGACACGTTCTCGTCAGTTGATTCGGCTATCGTTTTGACGTCAGTTCGTACTGCAGGGTGGAGATAGCGCGGCTTCCCCGGTCGCGTGATATTGGGGTTTTGTTCTGCGTACTCCCACGGGGAATCGAGGGATTTGCTCCATGCATGGCCGCCGCTTTGATCGTATTCTGACCGGAACCGCGATTGCGCTGGTTTTGGGCCTCGGTTCGCTCAGTCCCACCCTCGCACAGTCGAGCCAGGATCAAGCGGCGATCGAAGCCAAGGTTCCGCTTCCCGAAGCCGCCAATGTACCGCCCCCGACCGCAGCGGACGTCGGTCCCTGGATCACCGGCACGACGAACGCCGTCAACCTGCCCGAGCCACCCGATCTGCCGCCGGCCGTCAAGGACGCAGCTCCGGCGACGACGGCCGCGCCCACCGTGGCACCGGCGCCCGTGGTGGCGAACGCCGATCAGCCGGTGATGGACGCGCTGCACGACCTGATCTCGACCCGACTTTCGCGCATGATCGAGCGTAAAGCCGAGCGCACCGCGGTCGAGGCGTTCTATTCCTCGCACGACTATGCGCCGATCTGGTTTGGCATCAACGGTCCGACCGAGCGCGCCAAGCAGGCGATGGCACATCTGCGCAATGCCGATGCCGACGGCATGGATCCGGCCGACTATCCGCTGCCGAACGTCGCGGCCGCCGCAACACCTGCGGCGCTTGCCGAAGCCGAGATGCGGCTGACCGACTCGGCGCTCGACTATGCGCGCCAGGCAACGCTTGGCCGGGTGCACTATTCGCGCGTGTCGGGCGACATTTTCTACGATCAGGTTGCGCCGCAGCCGCTCGACGTGCTGAGCAAGCTTGCCTCAGGCAAGAACGCCGAGGAGGTGCTCGACAGCTATCAGCCGCAGCACGCCGCCTACAAGGCGCTGCGCAAGAAGCTCGCCGAAATCCGCGGCAAGGGCGGCAACGATGCCCCGGCGCAGATCGCGCGCGGACCGCTGCTTGAACTGGCAACCGACAAGCGCAGCAAGCAGATCGCACTGATGCAGGACGAGCGCGTTCCGGCGCTGCGTGCCAAGCTTGGTCTGGCGACCGTCGCCGATGACACCTTCTACGACAAACCGCTCGCCGATGCGGTCGCGCAGTTCCAGAAGGACAAAGGCCTCAAGGCCAACGGCCAGCTCACCAACGCGACAGTCGATGCGCTGAACGGCAAGCGCCACGAGCGCGATGATCAGCTCATCATCGCGAATATGGAACGCTGGCGCTGGGTGCCGCGCGACCTCGGCAAGGCGCATGTCGTCCTGAACATCCCGGACTACACGCTGCAGGTCTATAACCACGGCGCCGCGATCTGGAAAACGCGCGTCGTGGTCGGCAAGCCCGGCATGCACGCGACGCCGCTTCTGTCGGAGACGATGAAATACATCACCGTCAATCCGACCTGGAACGTGCCGCCGTCGATCGTCTACAACGAATATCTTCCCGCCCTGCAGCAGGATCCGACCGTGCTCAAGCGCATGGGTCTCAACCTGACGCAAAACAAGGACGGCAGCGTGCACATCTCGCAGCCGCCGGGCGAGGCCAACGCGCTCGGCCGCGTGCGCTTCAATTTCCCCAACAAATTCCTGGTCTATCAGCACGATACCCCGGACAAGAACCTGTTCGCCCATCCCAAGCGCGCCTACAGCCATGGCTGTATGCGGGTGCAGGACCCGAACAAATATGCCGAGGTCATGACCGGCCTCGGCATGCCGGGACATAGCTACACGGCCGAGCAGATCAGGGGCATGTACGGCCATTCCGAGATCGACCTGCGCTTCACCACGCCGATCCCGGTGCACATCACCTACCAGACCGCCTTCGTGGACGAGCAGGGCAACCTGCAGACCCGCGAGGACATCTACGGGCGTGATTCCAGCCTGCTCGCACTCCTCAAGAGTGACCATCGCCAGGCCGAGACGCCGGTCGCGCGGAGCCAGCCGAGCTACAACAGGCCGTCCGTCAAGCTGCCGAATGGCGTGGGTGGTGAGTCGAGCTGGTCCAGCAATGGTCCCTCGTTCCTCGAGCGGTTGTTTGGTGGCAATCAGCAGCCGCAGCCCGTCGCTCAACCGCAGCGCCCGCCGCGCCGCGCCCACACGGCAAACCGCTAAGTAGGATTGCGCACCAGCCTGCTCCGGACACGGCTCCGGAGTGGGTTTCTTTTTAGGATAATGGCTAACATTAACAAAGACTTGGACCTATTTTAATGGCCGAGGCGCGCCGCGGAAGCTCATGAGTTGTTAACTACGCCCGAAGCCCTTGATCGAATAAGACTATTTTTCGCCACACTCCCCCGTTAGCAGTTAACCCTAAGGGGGGACGGGTGACGCTAAGTTCGCGTTAACCGATCCCGACAAGAGTGCGTTAGCTACGTCACACGCGGCGGGGGACGCCGCGTCCATTTGTCGAGACGGTTACAACGCGAGAGTCCATGCCGGGTCGCATTGCGCGCAAGGCCTTGTCTGTCTGTCTTCCGCTGCGTGCGGCCCCATGCGTGGGATTGGCCGCCCTCGGCTTGATCGTCAGCACCGGCTCCCTGCAGACCGTGGTCGCCAATGGCGACACGCGCAGCATCACCCTGCAGCACACCCATCGCGACGACAGCATCACGGTCACATTCAAGCGCGACGGCCGTTACGATCAGGACGCGCTGAACAAGCTCAATTACTTCCTGCGTGACTGGCGCAACGACGACCAGACCGCGATGGCGCCGCAGCTGTTCGACATCCTGTGGGAAGTCTACCGCGAGGTCGACGCCAAGACGCCGATCCGCATCGTCTCCTCCTACCGTTCGCCCGCCACCAATGCGATGCTGCGCCGCCGCTCGCGCGGCGTCGCCCAGTTCAGCCAGCACATGCTCGGCAAGGCGATCGACTTCAACATCGAGGGCGTTGCCATCGAGGACCTGCGCGTCGCCGGCTTGCGGCTGCAGCGCGGCGGCGTCGGCTTCTATCCGGGCTCATTCGTCCACATGGATGTCGGCTCGGTGCGTCACTGGCCGCGCATGACCCACGACCAGCTTGCGCGCGTGTTCCCGAACGGCCGGACCGTCCACGTGCCGTCCGACGGCCAGCCGCTGCCGGGCTATGCGCTGGCTTTGGCCGATATCGAGAAGCGCGGATCGAGTACCTCCGGCATGTCGCTCGCCGCGGCGCGGAACGCTGGCGCGGTCAGCGACGATCGCATCGCCTCCGCCGGCTCGAAGAAGGGCGGCATTCTGTCCAAGCTGTTCGGCTTCTCGACGGACGAGGACGAAGACGAGGGTACCGCGGCGGCTCCTGCCCCGCGCGCCGTCGCCTCCACCAAGCCGGCCGAAGAGCCCATCGCGCGCGTGCCGGTGCCGCAGGCGCGTCCGGCGACGATCGACGTGGCTTCGCGCAATACCAAGCCCGCGGGCGGTTTCGCCCTCGCCTCCGCGACATCCGTCGCGGTTACGCTGCCGCCCGCGCGCGACGTGCCGCGCCCGTCAGCTGAGATGACCGGAGCGGCGGCGACGCGCGCCGAGACCACGGCGAGCATCACCTCATGGCTCAATGACGCCGAATTCGGCAAGCCGGACCGTGTTCCGACCAACGTGGCGCTCGCCTACGCGGCGAACGCCGCCGCCGACACGCCGCGCGATGCGCCATCATCGCGTCTCATCGCCCCGATGGGTGCGACCACGCAGGTCGCCCGCATCCCGCCCAAGGCCGGCCAGCGCTACAATGATCCGTGGATGCGCGGCATCACGCTAGCGACCAGCGTGCATTACGGAATGAACGTGACGGTTTACGGCAAGCTCGACGTGGGGCAGGTGCGCATGATGATGATCAAGCCGGTCTCGACCGTCGCGATGGGCTTTAGCGGCGATCCCTATGAGGGCATGCAGACGGTCAAGTTTGCCGGCGCCGCCGTGACCTTCCTGCCGACGGTGACATTCGGTGCCGAGCCGCCGCAACGGCAGGCAAGCCTCGTGCGGTAGACCGTTTCGTCGCGGCCGGACGAACTAGGCCCGGCATGACAAAACAATTGCCCTGAAAACCTACACCAGCATGCCCAAGGCCTGCAGGTACGTCTCCAGGATCGCTTCCTGCTCGGCGCGCTCGTCCTTGTCCTGCTTGCGCAGGCGCACGACCTGCCGCAGCGCCTTGACGTCGTAGCCATTGCCCTTGGCTTCCGCATAGACGTCGCGGATGTCGTCGGAGAGCGCCTTCTTCTCCTCCTCGAGGCGCTCAATGCGCTCAACGAACGCCTTGAGCTGATCCTTGGCGAAGCGATGGGCGACATCGTCCTTGACGGCTGCGGCGGCGTTGGCCATCGGGCGCTCCTGACGCGAAGAGAATGATCGAGCCGGGGCAAAGCGGAACTTCCGCCGCGGCGATTGGGATGCAGGTTTCGGAGTGTCGGCGCCTCAGGTCAAGGCACGGGCACGGTCATCCACAGCCGTACACACGGCTTCGTCAGGCCCAAGCGTTTGCGGGTCATCGGCGTCGTTCTTTTCTTGACAGACGGTGCCGATAGCCCGCCGGGCGACTCAATGCTTGTGGCTCTTCTCGAAGGCCGCCGCCTGCGCGGGCGAGGCCTCCTTCTGGTGCCTGGCCTTCCACTCCTCGTACGGCATGCCGTAAACCGCCTCGCGGCTTTGATCCTTGGTCAGCGGCACGCCGTTCGCGTCGGCGGCATCCTTCATCCAGTTCGAGAGGCAATTGCGGCAGAAGCCGGCAAGATTCATCAGGTCGATGTTCTGCACGTCGGTCTTGGCGCGCAGATGTTCCACCAGACGGCGGAACACCGCAGCCTCAAGCTCGGTCTGGGTCCTCTCATCGAGCGCCATGATGCGATCCTTCTTCCTGAAGGCAAAATAGTCACGCGCAGTGCCGCTTACCAGCATGCCGTCTCAATCATCTTCCAGCGGCAGCCCGACATAGTTCTCGGCGATCGTGCGCCGGCCGGCCGCCGAGGTGAAGAGATAATCAAGCTCGGCGAGCTGGATGTTGCGCTCGAACGGCGAGTGCGCCGGAAAGCGATGCAGCAGCGAGGTCATGAACCACGAATAGCGCACGACCTTCCAGATGCGGCGCATGCAGGTGTCCGAATAACGGTCGAGCCGCGCCATGCTGTTGGCGCGGAAGAACTCGGTCAGCCCGCGCGCCAGCACACGCACGTCGGTGACCGCGAGATTGAGCCCTTTCGCCCCGGTCGGCGGCACGATATGCGCGGCATCGCCGGCCAGGAACATGCGACCATAGCGCATCGGGCCGGCGACGAAGGCGCGCACCGGCGTCACGCCTTTTTGAAATATCCGGCCTTCGACAATCTCGTTCTTGTCATCGTCATGCATGCGGGTGTGCAGCTCATTCCAGAAGCGGTCATCCGACCAGCTCGCCACATCCTCGTCGGGCGCGACCTGCACATAGTGGCGCGAGATCTTCATCGAGCGGCGACTGCACAGCGCGAAACCGCGATCATGATTGGCGTAAGTCATTTCCCGAATTGGCGGCGACTCCGACAAAATGCCGAGCCAGCCGAACGGAAAGATATGGTCGTAGCTCGTCAGCACGCCCGCTGGAATCGCCGGACGGCACACGCCGTGGAAACCGTCGCAGCCGGCCACGATGTCGCAGGTCAGCGTGTGCGCGGTGCCGTCTTTCATGTATTGGACCGTGGGCTTGTCGCCATCGAGTCCGCCAAGGCGCGTGACCTCGGCCTCGAACTCGATCGGGCCGCCATCGGCGATGCGCGCGGCGATCAGGTCCTTCACCACCTCCTGCTGGCCGTAGATCGTCACGACCTTGCCGGCGGTCAATTCGGGGAAATGGATATGGATCAGCTTGCCGCCGAAGCGGATGTCGATCGCCTCGTCGATCATGCATTCGCGCCGCAGCCGCTGATCAAGGCCAAGCTCGTGCATCAGGTCGACCGTACCCTGCTCCAGCACGCCCGCACGCACGCGGTCTTCCACATAGGCGCGGCTGCGCGCTTCGAGCACGACGCATTCAATTCCCTCGCGAAACAGCAAGTGCGACAGGAACAGGCCTGCAGGCCCCGCCCCGATGATAGCGACCTGTGTATGCATCATGCCTCCGGCCGCGCTTCACTCGTGCGGTGAACTTGAAATTTCTATCATTTCGCAGCGAGTCCTCTTAGGAATTTCAAATTCAAGAACCGCACGAGAGTCATGAGTCTTCTGGTGCTCCTTTTAATTCCGAAGTTCGTAAGCGAATGCCGCGATATGATACGAACGTCGGAATCGGAGCACTCGTGGAGCGCGCCGCACATGGAGCCGGAGGCTGCGGATTTTTCAAGCCCCTCGGCCTACGACGCACCGGCCGCTGGGACAAATCCGGGAGCATTGTCAACGATCTGGAACGGAAGCGTCATCCGTGGCACACGATGGCGATGACTGCTGCCGGAATTCCCGATCAAGGACATCGCGTCGCGCTTGCCGTCGGCGCGCTCGTGCTCGGCGCCATCGCGATGGGCGCCTCGGTGCTGTTCGTGCGCTGGGCCGATGTCGGACCCTATGCGAGCGCATTCTGGCGCGTGTTTCTGGCTCTGCCGTTCCTGTGGCTCTGGATGCGGCTTGAGGCACGATCTGGCGCGGCGCGGCCGCCGATTGATAGCGCCGTCATTCTCGCCGGGCTGTTCTTCACCGGCGATCTGTTCTTCTGGCATCTCGCCATCCTCGGGACGACGGTGGCGAACGCGACGTTCCTTGCCACCACCGCGCCGATCTGGGTCGCGCTCGGCGCGTGGCTGTTGCTCTCCGAGCAGATTGGCGCACGCACGCTGACCGGGCTCGCGTTCTGCATCATGGGTGGCTTCGCACTGGTGGGCGAAAGCTACAGCCTCGTGCCGCAGCGCCTGATGGGTGACCTCTACGGCCTCGCCACGGCAGTATTCTTCGGCGCCTATATCCTTGCGGTGCGCACCGGCCGCACACGCCACGGCGCGGCTGCACTGATGTTCTGGTCGACCGCAATCACGTCCGCCTGCCTGTTCGCCATCGCTTTTGTCTTCGAGCCGCGTATCCTGCCGCAATCCATCGCCGGTGCCGCCGCGCTGCTGGCGCTCGCACTCGTCAGCCAGGTTGGCGGCCAGGGACTGGTTGCAGTTGCGCTCGGCACCTTGCCGGCGACGTTCTCGGCGCTGGTGATCTTCCTTGAAGCCATCGCGGCCGCCTCATTCGGCTGGTTGCTGTTGGACGAACCGCTTGGTTTGGCGCAGGCGCTCGGTGGCGTGCTCATTCTCTTCGGCATCTGGATCGCGCGCCCACGTGCGGGCGAACGCGTTGAGGTTGGTTTATGAAGGCAGGCGCGTTTCTCGAAGAGCTGTTCGTGAAAGCTGTCGCGGCCGCGCACCCGGCAAGCTGCCTTCCGGCGCATCTGCCGGAGCCGCCGCGCGATGGGCGCCTGATCCTGCTCGCCGCCGGGAAGGCTGCCGGCTCGATGATCGAGGTCGCCGAGACGCACTATCTCGACGACGCGAAATTTCCTGCAAGCCGCATGACCGGCATCGCGGTCGCGCGTCATGGCTACGGCCGCCCGACGCGGGTCGTGCCGATGATCGAAGCCGGCCATCCGGTGCCGGACGCGGCGGGTCTTGAGTCCGCCGCACGCGCGCTCGAGCTCGCCGAGAGCGCGACCCAGGACGACCTCGTGCTGGTGTTGATGTCGGGCGGCGCTTCGGCCAACTGGATCGCGCCTGCGGGAATTACCTTTGCCGAAAAACAGGCGGTGACGCGCGCGCTGCTGCGTTCGGGCGCCAACATCGGCGAGATGAACACCGTGCGCAAGCATCTCTCGCGCATCAAGGGCGGGCGCCTGGCGCGCGCGGCTTTCCCGGCTCGGATCGTCACTCGCGCCGTGTCCGATGTCCCGGGTGACGATCCGGCGGTGATCGGCTCGGGGCCGACCGTGCCCGATCCCTCGACGCTAGCGGATGCGCGCGCGATCGTTGAGCGCTACAAGCTCGACCTGCCCGAGGCCGTCGCCCGCACGCTGAACGATCCGGCGAACGAAAGCCCGAAGCCTGGCGATCCCGTGTTCGGCCAAGTCGACTTCCAGCTCATCGCTCGTCCCGCCGACGCGTTCCGCGCAGCGGAAGCGGCCGTCCGGGCTGCCGGATACG